>NZ_LZSZ01000063.1:0-158813 GCF_001665645.1 Mycobacterium sp. 852002-30065_SCH5024008
GATGTGTATAAGAGACAGGGCTCCTCGTGCGGGCGAACCGCCAGCACCACCAGGAAGTTGCCGTCGTCGGTCGGCCCGGCGCCCGGCAGCGACTGCGTCTTGGTCACCCTGATCTGGGCGTTGGCGCTGCTGGAGTCGTTGACCTGACCCCAGCCCAGGGTGGAGTCGTCGAGCAGGAAGATGGTGTCTCGGCTGCCCGCCGGTTGGCTATCGTCGAGGCCCACCACCGCCACCTGGGCGACCTCCACGGTCTCGCTGGCGGCGGGAACATTGACCAAGACGGTCTTGTACACCTTCGCCGGCTCCGGCGGCTTGTAGTCCGGCGCCGGCGGCCCGTTGAATCCCTCCGGCGGTACCGAGCCCCCGCCGTAGAAGCTGCCTGACGCCACCCAGCCGTCGCCGACCGCGGTGAACGGGTACACGCCGACGGTCGCAGCATCGAGCATGATCCGGGCACCGGCCGGCACGTACGCCTCCCGGTAAGCGCCGCTGTAGAAGTAGCGGAACGTCATCGCCTGATTGAGCGGGTTGAACAGAGCCGGGCGACGATAGGCGTCGTCGTAGTCGACGTAATCCCAGTGGCGGGGGCGTATCAGCCGCTGATTGTCGATCTTCAGGACGTCAACGTTTTCCCGATGCGTGCTGACGACGTTCTGCACCCGCTGGTTGAAGTCCAGCTGCGTGGGCGGCTTCGGTGGGTCGGCGGGGTTGACCCGCGTTACCGGCGCGGCCTTGGCCGCCGCCACCGCCTGCGGCGGAACGTCCAGGCCCCTCGGCGGTGCCACCACCGGAACGTTTCTCGGTGCATCGGGGCCCGCGGCGTTGATCGTCGGGGCCGTATTTGCGGGCGGCAGGTTCGGCGGAGTGAGCGGTGTGGCCTGCACCGGCACCGGGGCGGGCGGGACGTACGGGGGAATCTCCGGAATCTGCACCGGGGTCGGCGACGGCTGAGCCCGCCGCGGCGGCGCGTCCTGGGAGCACACGTTGGAGGTGTGATACTGCGCCACCAGATACTGACACCACTGGCAGCTGGTCGGGTTCGACCCCCCGCCGGCGCATGGAGCCGCCTCTGCCACACCGATCGTGGTCGCCACCAACGAGATCGGTGTGAAGGCGATGGCGGCCGCAGCCGCGATCCCGAGTGCTTTGCGTGGGCTCAATTCTCGAAATACCTTGACTTGTCCAGCAATTGGCGGTCCCGCTCCTGCTGTCGGTCCTGGCGGTAGGCCTCGACTTGCTCGGCGACCCACTCTTCGAGCAACCGGTCCTGGAGGGTGAACATCTCTTTTTCCTCGTCCGGCTCGCCGTGGTCGTAGCCCAGCAGATGAAGCACGCCGTGGATGGTCAACAGCGCCAACTCGTGGCCGAGGCTGTGCCCCGCCGCATCGGCCTGCCCGGCCGCGAATTCCGGGCACAGCACGATGTCACCCAGCATCGACGGCCCCGGCTCCGGGGCGTCGGGCCGGCCACCCGGCTCGAGCTCGTCCATCGGGAAACTCATCACGTCCGTCGGCCCGGGCAGGTCCATCCACCGCATGTGCAGGTCGGCCATGGCCGCGGTGTCCAACAGCACCATCGACAGCTCGGCCGCCGGGTTGACGTCCATCTTGGCGATGACAAACCGTGCGACGCTGATCAACTCGGTTTCGGAGACGTCAATGCCCGACTCGTTGGACACTTCAATGCTCATGAGACGCCCATAAAACAATCACAGCCCTCATCACCGGCGCCCGCGGGAGACCGACGCGCGGCGAGCCGCCCGGTTCATCCCCAAGCCCGGCTCTTCGAACTTGGCGTAGGCGTCGACGATTTCGGAGACCAGTCGGTGGCGCACCACGTCCACACTGGTCAGCTCCGCGATGTGGATGTCCTCGACGCTGTCCAGGATCTCGATCGCCGACCGCAGGCCCGACCTGGCGCCACCGGGAAGATCCACCTGGGTGATGTCGCCGGTGATGACCATCTTCGATCCGAAGCCGAGCCGGGTGAGGAACATCTTCATCTGCTCAGCGGTGGTGTTCTGCGCCTCGTCGAGGACGATGAAGGCCGAATTCAGTGTGCGGCCACGCATATACGCCAGCGGCGCGACCTCGATGACCCCGGCGGACATCAGCTTCGGGATCAGCTCGGGATCCATCATGTCGTACAGGGCGTCATACAGCGGCCGCAGATAGGGGTCGATCTTCTCGCTCAGTGTGCCCGGCAGAAAGCCAAGGCGCTCACCGGCTTCCACCGCCGGCCGGGTCAGGATGATGCGGTTCACCTGTTTGGTCTGCAACGCGCTGACCGCCTTGGCCATCGCCAGGTACGTCTTGCCGGTGCCGGCCGGGCCGACCCCGAAGACGATGGTGTTGGCGTCGATCGCGTCGACGTAGCGCTTCTGGTTCAGCGTCTTGGGCCGGATCGTTTTGCCGCGCCGCGACAAGATGTCCAGGGTGAGCACTTCGGCCGGCGACTCGTTGTCGGTGCCGGCCAGCATGGCGACGCTGTGGCGAACCACCTCCGGCGTCAACGGCTGACCGTTGGCGACGATCGCGACCAATTCGGAAATCGCGCGCTCGGCCAGTGCGACGTCGGCCGGCTCGCCCGAGACGGTCACGGCATTGCCACGCACGTGCAGGTCGGCGTTCAGGCTGCGCTCCAGCGCGCGAAGGTTTTCGTCCGCCGAGCCCAACAAGCCGACGACGACATCGGGCGGAACATCGACGCTGCTGCGTACTTGGGCGTTGGCCTGGAGGCCTCCGGCTGCGTCAACAGCGCTGGTCTCGCGGGGCGTCACGTGGCTCTCGATGCCTGCTTTCTCGGCTTGTCGGTGGTTTGCTCGGCTGCCTAAGTCTACGCCGGGGCCCTAGATTGGTCAGCCTTCAGCCGCGTATTGGCGGGGGTCAGGTAGTTGCCGCGCGAGGTGCCGATCCGCACCTGCCCGCCCGGGACCAGCGACGACGCGGCGCGATCGCCGACGTCCTACAGGGTGGAGGAGTGGTCCCACCGCGGGGTGAGCACGCCGAGCGCCCCCAGCGCCACCGCCGCGGCGGTCGACGTGCGCAGCACCTGGGGGCCCAGCCGCACCGGCACCGCCCCCGCCTCGGTCAACGCGGCGATCTCGTCGGGCGCGATCCCGCCTTCGGGCCCTACCACGATCAGCAACGCGGTCGCGCGGGCGATATCGAGTTTGGTCAGCGGGTCGGTGGCCGACTCGTGCAACGCCAGCGCCACGGCTCCGGCGGCCATGTCGTCGCGGATCCGCTGGGCCAGTCCCGCGGTGGACAGCACGCCCTCAACGGGCGGGATGTGCGCCCGTCGGGATTGCCGGGCCGCCGAACGGGCGACGGCGCGCCACCGGCGCAGGCCCTTGTCCACGCGCGCACCCTGCCAACTGGCCACACACCGGGCCGCCTGCCAGGCCAGGAACGCATCGGCGCCGGCTTCGGTGGCCAGTTCGATGGCCAACTCCGAACGGTCCGACTTCGGCAGCGCCTGCACCACGGTGACCGGCGGCTGCGCGGCCGCGACGCTCCAGCGCTTCAGCACCCGGGCGCGCAACCCGTCGCGGCCGGCGTGCTCGACCTCGCAGTGCGCCAGGCCGCCGGCGCCGTCGCCGAGGACCAGTTGCTCGCCGGGTCGTATCCGCCGCACGGTGGCGGCGTGAAACCCCTCGTCGCCGCCGACGACGGCCAGCGAGCCGGTATCGGGCAGCGCGTCGACGTAGAAGAGGGTCGCGACCATGTACGCGCCTTTTTCGGGCTCGCGGCTAGCGCCCGGTGAACGTTTCGCGCAGCCGGCTGAACAGGCCGCCGCCGGCGTGCGTCGAGCGGACCTCGGGCACGTCGCGGCTGCGCCGGGTCTTGAGCTCGCGCAGCAGTTCGGTGTCGCGGTGGTCCAGCCGGCTGGGCACTACCACCTCGACGTGGACGTGCAGGTCGCCCCGGGTGCCCGACCGGAGGTGAGGCATCCCGTGGCCACGCAGCGTGATGACCGAATTCGGTTGCGTGCCAGGCGGAATGGTGACCTCGCTGATGCCGTCGAGAATGGCGTCGATGGTGACCGTGGCGCCCAGCGCCGCATCGAACATGGGCACCGACACCGTGCAATGCAGGTCGTCACCCTCGCGCACGAACACGTCGTGGGCCTGCTCGTGAACCTCGACGTACAGGTCGCCGGCCGGGCCTCCCCCGGGCCCAACCTCGCCCTGGGCGGCCAGCCGCACCCGCATGCCGTCGCCGACCCCGGCGGGGATCTTGACGCTAATCTCGCGGCGGGCCCGCACCCGGCCGTCGCCCATGCACTGGTGGCAGGGATCGGGGATGACGACACCGACGCCGCGGCAGGTGGGGCACGGCCGAGAGGTCATCACCTGGCCCAACAGCGACCGCTGCACCGTCTGGACCTCGCCGCGGCCGCCGCACGTGTCACACGGGACGGGCACCGAGTCGCCGTTGGTGCCCTTACCCTGGCAGCGGTCGCACAACACCGCGGTGTCGACGGTGACCTGCTTGGTCACGCCGGCGGCGCACTCTTCGAGGTCGAGCCGCATCCGCAGCAGCGAGTCCGAGCCCGGCCGCACCCGGCCGATGGGACCGCGGGAGGTCGCGCCACCGCTGAAGCCGCCGCCGAAGAAGGCCTCGAACACGTCGCCGAGGCCGCCGAAACCGCCGCCGAAGCCGCCGTCGTCCGCGGCGGCGCCTTCCATCGGATCGCCACCCAGGTCGACGATGCGGCGTTTCTCGGGGTCGCTCAGCACCTCGTAGGCGACGCTGATCTCCTTGAACTTCGCCTGCGCGCCCTCGTCCGGGTTGACGTCGGGATGCAACTCGCGGGCCAACTTGCGGTACGCGCGCTTGATCTCCGCATCGCTGGCGTTTCTGCCCACCCCGAGCAGCCCGTAATAGTCGCGTGCCACGCCTGACTCTCCTAAACCTGGTCCTTATCCCGCGCCTGCGCATACCGCGGGTGCGCGTTCATCGAGCACCCAGGACTTCGCCGATATATAGGGCAACCGCGGCGACGCTGGCGATAGTTCCCGGATAGTCCATCCGGGTGGGCCCCAGCACACCCATCCCGCCGAAGACGGTGTCGGAGGTGCCGTAGGCGGTGGTCACCATCGAGGTGCCCGCCATTTGCTCGGCGGCCGTCTCATGGCCGATGCGCACCGTCACCTTACCGGCTTCCTGCTGGGCCGCCAGCAACCGCAGCACCACCACCTGCTCCTCGAGCGCTTCCAGGATGGAGCGCAGCGAGCCGCCGAAATCGGCGGCGTTGCGCGTCAGGTTGGCGGTCCCGCCCATCAGCAAGCGTTCTTCGGTGTGTTCCACCAAGGACTCCAGCAACACCGTCGCCGAGCGGCCGACGGCGTCGCCCAGGCCGTCCGGGGCGCGGAGCTGTCCGGCCAGGTCCGCGACCGCGATCGAGGCAGCCGAGAGCTTCTTGCCCACCAACGCCTGGCCGAGCATCTCGCGGAGCTGGGACAGCTGGTGATCGTCGATGACGTCGCCGAGTTCGACGATGCGCTGATCCACGCGACCGGTGTCGGTGATGACCACCATCAGCAGGCGGGCCGGGGTCAGTGCGATCACTTCCAGATGACGCACGGTGGACGACGTCAGCGTCGGGTACTGGACCACGGCCACCTGGCGGGTCAGCTGGGCCAGTAGGCGCACCGCCCGGCGCAGCACGTCGTCGAGGTCGACACCGGACTCCAGAAAGCTCAGGATCGCGCTGCGCTCGGCCGAGGACAGCGGCTTGACGTCGTGGAGCCGGTCGACGAATTCCCGGTAGCCCTTCTCCGTGGGCACGCGTCCGGAGCTGGTGTGCGGCTGCGTGATGTAGCCCTCGGCCTCGAGCACCGCCATGTCGTTGCGTACGGTCGCGGACGAGACGCCCAAGTTATGGCGCTCCACCAGGCTCTTGGAACCGATGGGCTCCTTGGTGGCAACGAAATCGGCGACGATGGCACGCAGCACCTCGAAGCGACGATCGTCGGCACTTCCCACTCGTTGTCACCTCCCTGCGCCGCGCTGACCCGGGTCCATTTTACGGGTCGCAAGCCGTGCTAACCGTTGGAGCGGCCCGTTGCCGAGGCCCAGGCGGCGGGCCTTCTGCGGCGGCCGTTGGAATTGCGGTGGCTTCGAGGCTGGCGACACCTCTTCCGGTTAGCCTGTCCAGCATGAACCGGTCGCGGCATTGGGCGTCGGGAGAGATCCGGCGATGATCTTCAAGGGTGTGCGCGAGGGCAAGCCGTATCCCGAGCACGGGCTGTCCTACCGCGACTGGGCCCAGATTCCGCCGCAGCAGATCCGCCTCGACGAACTGGTCACCACGACGACGGTGCTCGCGCTGGACCGCCTGCTGTCGGAGGACTCCACCTTCTACGGCGACCTCTTCCCGCATGCGGTGCGGTGGAAGGGCGTCACGTATCTCGAGGACGGCCTGCACCGCGCGGTCCGCGCGGCGCTGCGGAACCGCACCGTGTTGCACGCGCGGGTGTTCGACATGGACCGGGCGCCGGGGCCGCCCGGCTAGGCCGGTCACATTTGCGCCGCGCCGGGTGTCGACTTAGCGAGGACGTTGGTTCACAACTTGCTAGGAGGATCGCCATGTCCCGGTTGCCAGGGGTCTCAGACCGCGATGCCGGCCTGGGCGCCAAGATCGCCTTCTTCTTCACCAAGCGCAAGCTGGCACAGATGACCGGCCTGGAAACGGCCGGGATGCTGGAACCGCTGCGGATGTACGCGCACATCCCCCGGCTGCTCAACGCCTACGGCAAGCTCGAGCAGGCCGAGTCGAAGCTGGACATCCTCAGCCCGCGCCACCGCGCGCTCGCGGAGCTCAAGTCGGCGACGACGGTGCGCTGCGAGTACTGCATCGACCTCGGTTCACAGATCGCCCGCCAGTGGGGCATCACCGACGAGGAACTGCTCGCCCTGGCGGACTATCGCAACGCCTCGTGCTTCTCCGGCGTCGACAAGCTGATCCTCGAGTACGCGACCGCGATCAGTCGTACGCCCGTGGAGGTGACCGATGAGCTTTTCGATGCGCTGCGCGGGCATTTCGACACCGCCCAACTCGTCGGGCTCACCCACGTGATCACGCTGGGCAACCTGCGCGCCCGCTTCAACCTGGCGCTCGGGATCGGCTCGTCCGGCTTCTCCGGCAACCGGGTCTGCGCACTGCCCGAGGCCCGCACGTGACCGTGGATGCGTCGGTGACGGCGCGTTTCGAGGCGGCGAGGCCCCAGCTGGGCGCCATCGCCTACCGCATGCTGGGCTCGATCGACGACGCCCAGGACGCCGTGCAGGAGGCGTGGCTCCGGCTGAGCGGCACCGCCTGTGACGACATCGCCAACCTGGACGCCTGGCTCACCACGGTGGTGGCCCGCATCTGTTTGAACATGCTCCGCGACCGCCGGACGCGCGGCCTCACGGTGGCCGTGCCGGATCCGATCGTGGAGGCCGAAGGCGAATTCGACCCCGAACACCGCGCGATGCTGGCCGACGCGGTCGGGCTGGCGTTGTTCGTGGTGCTGGACAGCCTGCAGCCGGAGCAGCGCCTGGCATTCGTGCTGCACGACGTCTTCGCCGTGCCCTTCGACCAGATCGCACCCATCGTCGGCCGGACGCCGGAGGCCACCCGCAAGCTGGCCAGCCGGGCGCGCCGACGCATCGAAGAGGCCGATCCGGCCCCCGACGGCGACGCGGCCGCGCAGCGGGAGGCCGTCGACGCCTTCTTCGCGGCGGGCCGCAGCGGCGATTTCGACCGGCTGGTGGCCGTGCTGCATCCGGACGTCGTGCTGCGCGGCGACTTCGGCCACGGCACCCCCGGTTTCCGCGCCGAGGGTGCCGCCGCCGTGGCGAGGCTGGCCCGCGGCTACGCGGGCCCGGACCGCGAGGTGCGCCCGGCGACCGTCAACGGCGCCGCCGGCGCGGTCATCTTCGTCGCCGGGCGGGCGACGGCCATCATGGGATTCGTGGTGCGCGGTGGCCTGGTGGCCTCGATCGATGTGCTCGCCGACCCCGCACGCCTCGCAAAATCAGATCTGCGCGCGCTGGGCGCAGATCACTGACCGGCGGCCTGCAGCAACTCCATCGCCGACGACCGCGACAGCACCCAGCCGCCCTGGTTGACGAACGTGATGTTCTGGGTGACCGGCGAAGTCAGCTTAGGACCGGAGACCGCGACGTCAGCGGTGGCCGAACCGGCCGCGGTCGGCTGGATGTTCGTGACGTCGAACGACAGGGGCAGGTCGCCGTTCTTGGCCGCCTTCTGCAGCTTCTTGTCGGCGACGTGTGCCTCGATTCCGCTGATGCCGCCTTGCACCAGGTTGCTCTTGCTCGAGAAGGAGACGCTCGGGTCCGCCAGGCTGTTCAGCACGCCGGTCAGCTGGTCGGCGGTCGGGACGTCGGCGGCCGCAGCCGGAGCCGGATCCTGCGGTAGAGGCGCGCCCACCGCGGCCAGCCGCACCTGATCCACTGGCGCCGCGACGGAGGCCACCCCGGCGGCCGCACCCCCGATGGCGGCGAAGGCTGCCACGCTGGTGGCGAGCAATTTAACGGTCTTCATGGTTCCCCCTTCGACGGGCACGAATTTCGACGGATCCACACATCTGGCGTGGGTGTCAGCGCGCCTGCTACTCCTGTTGTTTCGCGACTCGGCACGGCTACGTTACGACCAGGCCATATGAAGACAACATGCACAACCTGTGCGCAGGCTGTGTGGCCGCCCAGAATTCTAGCCGCCTAGTTCGTCGCCGTCGCCGCCTGGATCAGCGCGATGGCGGCGTCGTGCTGCAGGACCCAGTTCCCGCCCTGATTGACGAAAACCAGGTGCTTTTCCACCGGCCCGGCGAACTTCGGACCCGAGATGGCCACGTCGGCCTGGGCCATGTTCGGGCCGGCCGGCGCGATGTTGGTCACGGCGAACGTCTCAGGAAAGTTCCCGTTGCGGTAGGCCTTGCGCAGATCGTGATCGGCGACGTGCCCCTCGTTGGGGCTGATGCCGTTTTCGACCAGATTGTTCTTGGTCGTGTACGAAACGCCCGGATCGGTCGCCTGGTTACACAGGTTCGACAACTGCTCGGCGGTCGGCAGGGCTCCCGGCGCCGGCGGCGGCGGGGGCGGATCCTGCGGAAGCGGCGCGCCGACCGCGGCCAGCTGCACCGGATCCATCGGTGCTGCGACGAAAACGCCACCGGCGGCTCCCCCTACGACGGCGAACGCCGCCACGCCGGTGGCAAGAGTTGTCATGGTCTTCACGGTCTTCACGGTTCCCCCTTCGATACGCGCGAACCGTGGCGGGATCTCAGCGATCTTGTCCCCCAGAAGGTTCCGCGTCACCACGGTTTAATTGGTGTAAGTGTGCCTGGTGTGACCGGCGATTGTGTCTCGGGCCGGTCACGTTACGGCGACGCTACGGCGGCGGCGCCGCCGCTGTTATGAACGACGCTCGATCGATTCCTGAAGACTCTTGGGCCGGATGTCGGACCAGTTTTGTTCGACATATTCGAGGCACTCCGCGCGGCTTGCCTCGCCGAACACCACGCGCCAGCCCGCCGGGGTGTCGGCGAAGCTCGGCCACAGGCTGTGCTGGTCCTCGCCGTTGACGAGCACGAAGAATGTGCCGTTGTCGTCATCGAAGGGGTTGATGCTCATCGCGTCTCCTCGTCGTGTGCTTGGGCGGGCCCACCAAGCCCCCACCAGTTCCCAATACCCGGTCTGACAACAATCCAAGGCAGCTGAGGTTCGGAAATCCAGGGCCCTGCGTCAACCCGGACAGGTTGGGCAGGAACAGCTTCGGCGCGACGTCCGCAACCGCCAGGTCGTAGCCGATCGCTTCCTGCAGGCTGTCGGCGGTCAGCGGTCCGCCCAGGCCAAGCTCCAGCAGGTCCAGCACGTCCGGGCCGAACAACGACGTGAACCACAGCGGGTCGGCGCCGGAGCCGTCGATTACCAGGTCGAAACCGTGCACCGTCTCGAGGTTCTCGCTGCCCCGGTTGGTGGACAGGGTCAACCGGATCTGACCGTCCCGGCCCACCGCATGGGCCACCCGTCCTCGCAAGTGGCGGATCCGGTCGTCGGCCAGCAGGGCCTCCTGCACGTTCGCCGAGAACACCCCGCGGTCGGTGCGGGCCAACGCGTCGCGGCGTTCGGCCAGCGTCAGAGCGCTCCAGTCGGTCGGGTCGGAGAACAGCGAGTTCTCGAAGAAGCTCTCCCCGCGGGTGAACAGGGTCACTTGCGGGGAGATGACGGTGATGGTCGAAACCCGGTGCCGGAACAGTTCATTGAGCATCGACGCGGCCGTCTCGCCACCCCCGATCACAGCCACTCGCTCGGCACTGATCCGGTCGTGGCCCGCGGCGCGATCCCAGAACTGCGCGATCGACAGCATGCGCGGATTGCCGGGCAGCAATGATTTCTCGGCCTGCCCCGGCCCGGTGATCATCAAAGCGTCGGCGTGCACGGTGTCCTCGTGGGTGTGCAGCGCCCACTGGTCGCCGTTGACGGCCAGTCGTTCCACCTCACCGTGCACCACGTTGAGACCGGTCTGCTCGGCCACCCAACCCAGGTATTGGCTCCACCTGCGATGAGTCGGCGCCGGTCGGCCGCGGTCGATCCATTCGGCGAAGGACGCCGTGGCGATCAGATAGGACTGCCAGCTGTAGCGGGTCATCCGCTCGTCGAGTTCGGCGTTGCGGCGGGGCACCAGCGCGGAGCGGTACGGGAACCCCACGTCCTTCTCCGGGCTGGTGCCCAACCGGTGCGCCCCGTCGGTCCAACCTCCGCTGGCTTGCCAGTTGGCCGCCACGCCGATGCGTTCGACCGCGATCACCTGGGGGGCATCGACACCCATCTCGCTCAGCACGGACGCCTTGGCCCCGACGGCAACCGCCTTGGCTCCCGCGCCCACTATCGCAAGCGTGCTCATGTGACCGCCTCCCGCAGCGATTCGATCCAAAGACGTTGCAGCTCGGTCACTTCGGTGTCAGCGAGAATGTCCGGCAGCGTGCGCCACTGTGCGGCCAGCACGCGCTCTCCGTCGAACGTGAGCATGGCGGCCACAATGGTGAGCTCGTGGCGAACCGCCAGCTCCGGCTCCGGCTGCGGCGAGACCCCGGCGAGGAGCTCCCGCTCCAGCGTCAGCAGCCGGGTCCCGCCGGCGGCGTGGGCGGCACCGAGGTAGTTCAGCAACAGTTGCGGGCCGGGCAACGGGGCGAGGCGTTCGGCGGTGTCGGCACGCAGGTAGCGCAATAGCCCGTAATCCAGCCCGTCGCCGGGGATGGCCGCCAGCTGCTCCCCCACGTCTCGTGGATCGGCCGACGCCACCCGCACCGGGTAGATGGAACTCAGCAGTCCGACGGTGTCGCCGGTGTCGATGGTGTGCGCGCCCGGCCCGTCGACGAGACCATCGGCGCGGCCGTGTGTTTCGAGCGCCAGCAGGGGTGGCGGCGTGGCCTGATTGCGCGACCGCCGCCACCGCGTCACCGTCGCCGCGGTGGCGGCGACCAGCAGGTGCGGCAACGGCACGCCCGAGTCCAGCAGTCGGCGCGTGGTGTCCGCGTCGGCCGCGATCATCCGGACGTCCAGATCGCGGGCCCGGTCGCGACGCGGATCGACCCGTCGGGCGCCGAGTTCGGGATCGTCGCCGGCGGACTGGGCGACCCAGAATCGCACGGTGTCCAGCCGGTGGGCGCGCTCGATGAGCGCACCGGCCCAGCGCCGGTAGCTCGTGTGCTCCCGGACCGGAGCCGGAGAGTGACCGGTGGCCAAAGCCTGTAGGGCGGCGTCCAATTCGCCGAGAACCACTCGCCACGACGCGGGATCCATCGCCAAGACGTGGGCGGCCAGCAGCAGGACGCTCCGCCCGCTCGGGGGGCGAAGCCACACCGCGGCCAGCAGCGCCCCCCGCTCCGGGTCGAGGCGGTCGACGGCGCGTGCGACGTGATCGGGGACCACGGCGTGCAGATCGGCGGCCACCTCTACTTCGATGAGGGGGGTGTCGGTGGCCCGGGCCGGGACCAGGGTCATGGTCGCGCGGTCCAGGCGGGCGCGCAGCACCTCGTGTCCGGCCAGGATGCCGGCCAGCGCGGCGTCCAATTGTTCTCGGGTGACGTGTTCGGACAGCCGGATGGCTTCGGTCTGCGCCAGCCGGCGCGGCTCCCCGTATTCGTAGAGCCAGCGGCCGTTGGGCAGCACCGACATGGGCTCGGCGCCATTCTCGACATCGCTTGTGGCGGAGATGGTTTCGGAATCGATGGCTTCGGCCAGCTCGCGGATGTTCGCGCACTCGAGGATGAGCCTGGCGCGCAGGGCGATCCCTCGCGCCCGCGCCGCCTGTACCACCGACAGTGCCATGATGCTGTCCAGGCCCAGCTGCAGGAAATCCGCGGTGACGTCGATCTGCGGCTGATGCAACAGTTCGGAAAGCAGTTCCGCCAGTGCGGCTTCCGTGACTGTTTCGGGCCCGGCTCCGGACGCCGCCTCGGCGGTGTCGAAGGCGCTCAGCGCGGCCTCGTCCAGCTTGCCATTGGCCGTCAGCGGAATTTCGTCGACCGTGACGATGCGCTGCGGGATCATGTAGCGCGGCAGACGGGAGCCGAGCATGCCGCGCAGTTCGCCCGTCGACGGAGGCCGGGGTGCCGCACCGGAAATCACGACGTAAGCGGTGAGCCGCGCTCCCGCCATCGAGCGGCGCACCAGCACTCCGGCGTGCTGGACGGCGGGATGCGATTCGAGCGCGGCGGCGATCTCGCCGGGCTCGACGCGGTAGCCGCGGATCTTTACCTGCGCGTCGGCGCGGCCCACGTACTGCAGCGCGCCGTCGGAACCGCGCCGCACCAAATCGCCGGTGCGGTACATGCGTTCGCGGGTCGCGAATGGGTCGGCGACGAACCGCTGGCTGGTTTCCGCCGCGCGGCCGAGATAGCCGCGGGCCAGCTGGGCGCCGGCCAGATAGAGCTCGCCGGTCGCCCCGAACGGCAGCGGACGCAGCGCCGAGTCCAGCACGTACCCGCGGGTCTTCAGGGTCGGCCGCCCGATCGACGGCTCGTCGTGCTCCGCGATGGCGGCCACCACCGCCTCGACCGTGGTTTCGGTGGGGCCGTAGCAGTTGTAGGCCGCCATCCCGGTGCGTGCACACTCTTCGCGGATGAGCGTCCAGGCGGGCTTACCGAGCGCTTCTCCGCCCAGCGCCAGCACGGCCAGCGGAACTGTCGTCAGCAAACCGCACGCCGCGAGTTGGGCAAACATCGACGGAGTGGTGTCGATCATGTCGACGCCGTGCTCGGCGATGGCCGCGACCAGCGCCTCGGCGTCGGCCTGGGTGGGCTCGTCCACGACGTGCACACCGTGGCCGTCGAGCAGCGCGATCAACGGCTGCCACGCGGCGTCGAACGCGAACGACCACGCGTGCGCGATGCGCAGCCGCCGGCCCAGCCGGATTGCCGCCGGCCGCAACACGTTATCCAGGTGATCGTCGGCGTAGGCGGCCACCGCCGCGTGAGTTCCGATGACGCCCTTGGGTTCTCCGGTCGTGCCCGACGTGAAGACGACGTACGCGGCCTGGCCGGGCGCCACCTCGACCGGGCGAAAGTCCGTGGCGGGATGCTCGCCCGCGACGAGCGACACCTCGTCGAGCACGATCGAGGCATTGGATTGACGCAGGATCGATTCCACCCGTTCCGGGGGCGTTCCCGGCTCCATCGGAACGCAGATGCCGCCGGCCTTGAGCACCGCGAGCATCGCGACGACGTACTGCGGCCCCCGCGAAAGCCGGATGGCTACCGGGGTTTCGGGCCGGACCCCGCGCTCCGCGAGCCGGGCGGCCAGGCCGTCGGCCAGCGCGTCCAGTTCGCGGTAGCTGAGTTGGCCGCGCGCCCAGCTGACCGCGAGGTTGTCGGGGGTCCGCCCGGCGACCTCGGCGAATCGAGTGTGGATGCCGACCGCCGGCGGGCCGGGCACGCCCGCGGGGCGCGGGGGGACCGCCTCGTCGTCGAAGAGGACGCTGACCTGGCGCAGCGGGCGCTCCCAGTCCCGCAGCAGCCGCTCGGCGGTGGTGATCACCCGCCGACCGAAGGTGGCGGCGGGGATGGCGCCGAGCGCCCCGTCGATCACTTCGACCAGCACCACCAGTTCGCCGCCCGCGATGTGTGCCGCGACGGTGATCGGGAAATGCGACAAGGTTTGCAGGGCCGACGGCCGGAATGTCGCACCGGCGGCGGTCAATTCCGTGCCGGCGGTCAGCCCGTCCAAGGGGAAGTTCTCGTAGACCAGTAGGGTGTCGAACATTTCGCCGACGCCGCCGAGCGCCCGCAGTTGGGCATGTCCGACGTGGCTGTGCTCACGCAGCAGTGCGGCGTTGCGCTGTACCGCGCGGCATTGCTCGCCCACCGTCGCGGCGGGGTCGAGCCGCACCCGCATGGGAACGGTGTTGATGAACAGACCGATCATGGTCTCGACGCCGGCGAGTTCGGGCGGCCTCCCGGACACCGTGATGCCGAAAACCACATCGTGGGTGTCGGTCAGCCGGGACAACACCAGCGCCCACGCCATCTGCATCAGGGTGTTGATCGTGATGCCACGGGCCCGGGTCTCCTCGACCAAATGCGTGGTGGCTTCGGCCGGCATCCGCAGTTCGGTGGTGCGGGGCAGTCCAGTCCGCCGGCCCTCCGCCGAGCCCAGCGCGGCCGACAGTAGGGTGGGCCCGGGAAGGCCCGCCAGGTGCCGACGCCAGACCTGCTGGCTGGCTTCGGGATCGCGGCCGGCCAGCCAGCCGATGTAGTCGCGGTAGGGCCGCGGACCGGCGGGCAACGCCGAGAGATCGCCACCGGACCGGTACAGCATCATCATCTCGTTGACGAATACCGGCAACGACCAGCCGTCAATCACGATGTGGTGGGCGGTGAGCACCAAACGCCATCGCGCGCGGGGCAATTCGACGAGCAGGAAGCGGATGGCCGGACCGTGTTCCAGATCGAAAGGCCGGCGGCGCTCGCCTGCCTCCAGCGCCCGCATATCCTCGGGTGCGGCGGCGACGGTGCGCCATGGCAGGTCTACCCGGGACGGGACGATCTGCACCGGTCGCGCGATACCGCGGCTGAAGAAGCTGGCCCGCAGGTTGGGGTGACGCACCAACATCTTTGTCGCGCAATCACGTAACAGCGCGACATCAAGCGCGCCGGAGATGTCGGCGGCCATGCCGATCACGTACGGGTCGTCGGCCTCGCCGTCGGTGAATTCGGCCAGCGTGGTCAGCGAGTACAAGCCCTCTTGCAGAGGGCTCAGGGCCATCACGTCCTCGATGTCGGGCGCGACATCTTTGGTGGCCGTCATGGCGTACCGTCCCGCGACGATGACCACAGCTGCGTCACAGCGGCGAGATCCTCGGCCGAAAGCCCGGACGCGCTCATGGGCTCGAACCGGGCGTCGGCGGGCTCGGCGACGGGCTCGGTGTCGGTGCCCCCCAACGCATCCAGGGCGGCGGCCAGCTGTTGCACCGTCGGGTTCTCGAAGATCATCCGCGGGTTGACCGCCAGGCCGGCCGCCCGCGCCCGCGAGGCCAGCTGCACTGACAGGATGCTGTCGCCGCCCAGGGCGAAGAAGTCGTCGAAGCGGCCCACCTCGGGCGTCGAGAGTAGTTCGGCGAACACCTTGGCCAGCGCCCGTTCGGTGTCTGTGCGCGACGGTTCAACGTGTCCGCGGGTGCTGACCGCCGGCGGCGGCAGCCCGGGCCGGTTCAGCTTGCCCGATTCGGTTTTGGGCAGCGCGTCGAGAACGGTCAACGACGAGGGCATCATGTAGCCGGGCAGTGTCGTTCCGATCGCGGCGCGCACCTGCGATACGAACGCGGCCTTCTCGGTGTCATCGCCGATCGGCTGTTGTGGCACAACGTATCCGGCCAGCGAGGTGCCGCCGTGCACCTCCCAGGTGCGGGCCGCCGCAGCGGCGACGCCGTCGGCTTCCGCCAGCGCCGCCTCGACTTCGGCCAACTCCACCCGGAAGCCGCGCACCTGTACCTGGTGGTCGGAACGTCCGATGAATTCCAGTCGCCCGTCCTCGGTCCAGCGGGCAAGGTCACCGCTGCGGTACAGGCGAGAACCGGGTTCGAGGGCATAGGGATTGGCCACGAACCGGGTGGCGGTCAATCCGGGCCGCTTCCAGTAACCCCGGGCCAGTTGGTCGCCGGCGTAGTACAGCTCGCCCACCACCCCGACCGGCACCGGCCGCAGGCCCTCGTCGAGCAGGTAGGCGTCGGACCCCGGGACCGGTTTGCCCACCAAAGGATTCGGCGGCTCCAGTCGACCGCGGGACACCGCACCGGAGGTCTCGGTGGAACCGATGTTGTTCAACAGTTCGGTGCCTGCGCCGGCGCACGCCGACACCAGCCGCTGCAGCAGCGCGGTGCTCACCGGTTCTCCACCGCACACCAGCCGGGACAGGGCGCGCACCGCGTCGGGCCTGCTGTCGACCAGGGCGGAGACCAGGCTGGGCACCGCGGTCACCTGGGCCACCGTGTGCCGGACCATCAACTGCCCGAGCGCTTCCGGGTCGCGGTGCTCGGCATCGTCGGCGAGGATCATGGTCGCCCCCGCCGCGAGGCCGGCCAGCATTTCCATGCCGCCCTCGAGAAACGTGATCGACGCCTGTGCCAGTCGAATGTCGTCGGTTCTCGGTGGGTAGTGCCGTAGCTGCCAGTCCAGCCGGGCCGCCATGGACCGATGCGTGCCCAGGGCGCCTTTCGGCTTGCCCGTGGATCCGGACGTGAAGACCAGAAACATCGGGTCGTCGGGGTGCGGGAGGGGCAGTTCTCGCGGATCGACTTCCCCGTTGTCCACCGCGACGCGCACCTGCGGGTCGTCCAGCGAAATGACCGTGACGCCGGCAACTTCGGGTATGCTGCGGGCCGCGTCGGCCGTGGCGAGCACCACCGGTGGTTGCACGTCGTCGAGCATGAACTGCTTGCGCGCCGGCGGGTAGGCGGGATCGATGGGGAAATAGCCGCCGCCTGCCTTCATGATGGCCACCAGTGCCACCACCAGGTCGATGCTCCGCCGCGTCGACAACCCCACCATCGACCCCGGCCTCACCCCCCGCGCGACGAGCAGCGCCGCAAGGTTGTCCGAACGACGTTGCAGCGCAACGTAATCGATCTGCTCGTCGCCGCAGCGCACCGCGATCCGGTCGGGGCCCCAGCTTCGGCTCGGCTGCAGGAGTTCTGGAATGGTGCGTGGCCGGTCGTGCGGCGGCCTTTCGCCCCGGCTCCATTGCTCCAGCATCCGGAGCCGCTCGTCGGCGCCGGTCAGCTGCAGGTCGCGCAAAGTCTGGTCAGCATTGCCGGCAAACTCGGTGACCACGCGGGTCAGCCAGCCGGCCAACCGCTCGATGGTGGCTCGGCTGTACAGCTCGGTGCGGAAGATCAGGTTGCAGTTGTACCCGACTCCCCCCGAGCCGTCGGTGCCGAAGAAGTTGACACTGAGATCGGCGTGCGCCATGTCGAAGACGGGGTCCAGCGAGGTGCACACCGCGTCCCGTCCGCTATTTTCGGGAGCCTGCTCTATCACCCGCGTGGCGGGCAGCTGGTCGCGGACGTGCACGACAACCTGGAACAGCGGGTTGCGCGACAGCGAACGCACCGGGCTGACGCTGTCGACCACCCGGTCGAACGGCAGGTCCTGGTGGGCGTAGGCGGCCAGCGCCGTCTCCCGGGCGCGGGTCAGCAGTTCACGCAGCGTCGGGTTGCCGGTCAGGTCGTTCCGCAGCACCAGGATGTTGACGAAAAACCCGATCAGCTGGTCCAATTCGGCCTCGGTGCGTCCGGCGACCGGGGTGCCCAGCGGGATGTCCCGGCCACCACCCGCCTTGTGCAGCACCACGGCGACCGCCGTTTGCAGCAACATGAACTCGGTGATGCCCATCTCGCGCGACAACTCGGCGAGCTTGCCGCGGGTGGCCGCGTCGATGCGGAAGTCGACGGATTCGCCCGCGCCGCTGGGCACCGGCTGGCGCGCGAAGTCGGGACGCAGCCCGGTGTCCTCCGGCAGTCCGGCCAACTGCCGGCTCCAGTACTCGCGTTGCTCGGCGGCGACGGCGGACTCCTGGCCGCCCGCATCGCCCAGGAATGCCCCCTGCCACGCCGCGTAGTCGGCGTACTGCACCCGCAGCGGCGCCCAGGCCGGGGTTTCCCCGGCCCGTCGGGCCCGGTACGCGGTCATCACGTCGGCGAACAGCACCCCCGCCGACCAGTGGTCGGAGGCGATGTGGTGGACGACCAGCGACAGCACGTGTTCGGTGCGGTCGTCGGCGGTGTGCAGCACCGCAACCCGAACCGGCAGCTCGCGGTCCAGCTCGAAGCAGTGCCGGCGCTCGGCGTCCAGCTCCCGCTGCAGCCACGCGTCGTCGGGCCCGGTCGCCCGGCGCACGGCGACCTCCCCGGCCGGCCCGACCACCTGGTAGGGCACCCCGTCCAGCTCCACGTAGGAGGTGCGCAGGATCTCGTGCCGGGCGACGACGTCGCCGACGGCGGCGATCAGGGCGTCGATGTCCCACGGCCCGGTCAGCTTCGCGGCGAAGGGAATGTTGTTGACCCAGCTGGGCCCGTCGACGCGGTAGGCGAACCAGCTGCGCAGCTGTGAGGCCGACAGCGGCATCGGCTCGTCGTGGGCGGTCGCGATCAGCCTGGGCCGCGACTGCCTGAGCTCACCGGAGCTCAGCTGGTCGACCCGTTCCGCCAGCAAGCCCACCGTCGCGAGCTCGAAGACGTCGCGGATGCCGAGCTCCACCCCGCACTCCGAGCGGATCGCGGTGACCAGTTTGGTGGCCACCAGCGAGTGGCCGCCCAGGTCGAAGAATGAGTCGTCGACCCCCACCCGGTCGTGGCCGAGCAGCGCGGAAAACAGTGCGGCGATGCGGCGTTCGGTGGGGGTCGTCGGGTCGCGGTATGCGGCGGCCGCCGCGATCTGTGGTTGGGGCAGCGCGGCGCGGTCGATCTTGCCGTGCGCCGTGATCGGGATTTCGTCGAGCGCCACGTAGGCGGCCGGCGTCATGTAGTCCGGGAGCGCGGCGGCCACCCGGGCTCGGATGCGTTCGACCTCAACGGTTTCCGGGCCGCCACCCGGGGCCGGCGTGACGTATCCGACCAGGCTCTTGCCCAACCGGGGCAGGTCCATGGCCAGCACCACCGCCTGCCCGACGCTGGGGTCGACCGAGATGGCGGCGGCGATCTCGCCCAGCTCGATGCGGAAGCCGCGGATCTTCACCTGCTCGTCGGCGCGGCCGACGAACTCGATGTCCCCGTCGGCGTTGCGGCGGGCCAGGTCGCCGGAGCGGTACAGCCGACCGCCGGGGGTGAACGGGTCGGCGACGAACCGTTCGGCCGTCAGTCCGGGTCTTTGGTGGTATCCGTGGGCGACATGCGTTCCGCCGATGTAGATCTCGCCGATCACGCCAACGGGAACCGGCCGCAACGCGTTGTCGAGGAGGTGTACCTGGGTGTTGATCTTGGGACGCCCGATGGGTACCACCCGGGTGCCCTGGGCCCCTTCGACCGGGTAGCTGGTGCAGTTGACGACGGTCTCGGTCGGTCCGTAGAAGTTGTACAGCAGCGCGTCGAAGGTGGCGTGGAACTTGTCGGCGATCTCGCCCGGCAGGGCCTCCCCGCCGATCGGCACGCGCCGCAGGGTGCGCCACTGGCTGACCCCGGGAAGAGACAGGAACAGCCCGAGCAGTGACGGCACGAAATGCATCGAGGTGATGCCCTCGCGGCTCAGCAGATCCGTCAGGTAGCCGATGTCGCGCAGCCCGTCGGGCCGCGGAATCACCAGGCGCGCGCCCATGATCAACGTGCCGAAAATCTCGCCCATGGACACGTCGAAGCTGGGCGACGCGACCTGCAGCAGCCGGTCGGTCTCGTCGACGCGGTACTCGTCACCGAACCAGACGAAGTATTCGGCGATCGGGGCGTGGGGCACCGGCACGCCCTTGGGCAGGCCGGTCGAACCCGAGGTGTAGATCAAGTAGGCGGTGTTGTGTGGGCCCAACGGCCGCGCAAGCTCGGCGGGCGCGGTGGCCGGGTATCGCGACAGCCCCGGAACCGCCTCGCGCAGCACCAGTTTGGCGTCGGCGTCACCCAAAATGAAGGTCAGCCGATCCTCGGGGTAGGTGGGATCCACCGGCAGGTAGACCGCTCCGGCCTTCAGCACTCCCAGCGCGGTGATGACCAGTTCGGGTGATTTGTCCAGCAACACCGCGACGCGGTCCTCGGTGCCGATGCCCTGCTCGATCAGCCAGTGTGCCAAGCGGTTCGACTCTTCGTCGATCTCCCGGTAGGTGTACTCGCGACCCTCATAGACCACGGCGATGGCATCAGGCGACAGCGCCGCTCGGCGGGTGACCAGCGCGGGCAAGGTGGCGGCCGGGGTCTCGAACTCGGCACCGGTCGAGGCCCAACGCAACCACTCGGCATCGTCGCTGTCCATCAGCGCGCATGCCGACAGCGCGGCGTCGGGGTCCGCCAGTGCGTTGTCGAGCAGCACCGCGTAGTGCCTCAGCAGCTGGTCCACCAGCCGGTGATCCAGCACCTCGACCAGGTACTCGGCTTCGACCAGCCCGCCGTTCGCGCGATCCAGCTCGATCATGAAGCTGAGTGGCAGCTGGTTGAAATGACCGCGCAGTTCCCCTCGCTCGCACCGCACCCCGGGCGGGCAGAAGCCGGCGCCATCGGGCTCGCGCTGCCCGAAGCTCACCCGGGTCATCCGGTCGGCGCCATGCCGGCGATCGGGATTGGACTCGCGCACCAGCCAGTCCAAGTCGGCACGCGAATGGGCGAAGGCGCCAACCGCGTCATCCCGGGTTTGGGCCAGTAGCTGCCGGAACGTCTGGTGTGGCTCCGGTCGCATCCGGATCACCACGGTGTTGCCGTAGTAACCGATGGCCGATTCCGCCCCGCCACGGTTGAGCACGGGCGCGGCGATCAGGAAGTCCGTTGACTGGGTGTAGCGATGCACCAGCGCGGCGAAGGCGGCCATCAGCACGATGTACGGGGTGGCACCGGTCTCGCGCGCCAGCGCCGCGGCGCGATCGACGGTGGCCGCCGGCAACCGCGTCGTAGCGCGTTGTGCACGCCAGGTGCTTGGCACCACCGAACCGTTAGCACCCGGAAGCTCAAGCGGCTCAGGCAGATTCGCCATCAGGGGCCGCCAGTATTCGAAGTCCGCGGCGTGATCCGCGGCTTCGTCCGGCGGAGGCGCCGTTATTGCGGGTTCGCCGCCGAATCCGACCGGATCGGTGTACGCGCGAGTCAGGTCGGCGAAGAACGGTGTCCACGAAGCGTCGTCCCAGGCGATGTGATGCGCGGTGACCAACAGCATCAGCTCGTCGGCGGACAAGCGGGCCGCGGTGACACGCAGGGGCGAATCCTTGGCCAGGTCGAAGGGCCGGCGGAAATCCCGCTGCGCCAGCACATCCAGCCGCAACCGCCGGGCCTGATCGGTCAGTTCCGACAGGTCGTGCTCGGCCCACTCGGGCCGCAGCTCCTCGCGGATGACCGGATACGGGTCGCCGTCCGGGCCGGTGTCGTACGTCGTGTGCAGTACGGAGTGCCGCGCGGCCACGGCGTCGATCGCGCTCCGCAATCGGTCGATGTCGACCGTGCCGCTTACGCGATAGGAGACACAGACGTTGAGCAGCGCGCTGTCGGGGTCCACCGACTGTACGAACCACATCCGGTGCTGGCCGACGGACATGCGCGGCTCGTCGCAGGTGGCCACGGGTGCGGAGACGGCGGGCCTGGCCAGGCCACGTTCGGCGATCTTGCGGCGCAACAATTCCAGGCGTTCGTCATCGAGACGGGCGCTGGCCCCGGTGGTGTTCGTCACGCTGGGAGTCCAACCTTTCTGGCTTCACGATCGTCGAGTGTTGCGCCGTCCCGCGGCCCGGCGTGTAACGCGTCGATCAATTCGTTGAGGGTGATCCCGCCGAGCATGCGAGCGACCGGGACCGAGCTTCCGACCGTCCGGCGCAGCCGCTTACGCAGATCGAGTGCGAGCAACGAGTCCACTCCCAGGTCGATGAGCGGTGCGCTCGGGTCGATCGACACCGAATCTTCCAGGTGCAATGTCGCGGCGAGTTCGGTGCGCACCACCTCGGCGAGCGGCTTGGCGGCAAGGCCGTCCGCCCCCCCGTCGCCGCCTCGCCGCGCACTGAACGGCATTGGCATGCCCTGGCTTTCGAAGAACACCGCGAGCCGGTCGAGGTCGGCGTCGAAGATCAGTGGATCTGCGTCGTAGCGGCACAGGCCCGCCTCGATCGCCGGTTCCGGAGCCATCGCGACCAGGCCGGAGCGTTCGGTGCGGGTGATCTCGTCACCCGTGACCACGCCGGCGGCCTGCCACAGCCCCCACCGGATCGCCATGCTGTCGCGGCCCCGGCCGCGCAGCTGGGCGATCAGCACGTCGAGCATCCGGTTGGAGGCGGCGTAAGCCGCGTGGCCGTAACCGCCCCATACGCCGAACACCGACGAACAGGCCAGGATCCGGCAATCGGGCCGCAGCGGCCACACGTCGGCCAGCAGCGCCAGCCCGCGCACCTTTGCGGCACACACCGCCGCCACGTCGGCTCCGGTCAGCTCGGAACGCGGGCGGGCCGCGGCGATGCCCGCGGTATGGATCAGCAACGACGCGCCGTTCCCCGCGTGCCGGGCGGCGACGGCCGCCAATGCGGCCGGATCGGTGATATCGCACCGCGGGGCGCGCACCTCGGTGTCGTGGTTCGCGCTAAGCCGGCGCAGCGCCTCTTCATCGATACCGTTGCGGCTCAACAGGGTGACCGTCCGCGCGCCGCGCTCGATGCAGTACCGCGCGTACTGCAGGCCGATTGCTCCGCTGCCGCCGGTGATCACCACGTTGTCCAGCGCGTCGGCGCCCAGCGGCCGCTTGGTCGCCGAATCGCGGCACTCCCGGAAGGTCCGCACGTGGCGGCACGGCGATTCGTTGCCTCGCAGCGCTACTTCCGCGGGCTCCCCGAGCAGCACGTCGACGGCGGCGCCCGCCGTGCCGGCATCGACGTCTCGGCCGGGCAGGTCGAGATGCCCGAAGGCCTGGTCGGTGAATTCGAAGCCGACGCTGCGGTGCATCGCGGCCAGCGCCGCCTGTGGCGGGGACGCAACGGCGTCACCCGGATCGATGGCTTCGGCGCGCGCGGTCAGCAACCAGACGGCCCGGCATCGCGGGCCGGTCAGGGCGGCGTAGTCGGGTAACCCTGCGTCCGGCCGCTCGGCGATCTGCTCGATCGCCGCGGTGGCATCGAGCTCGTCGAGATCCGGCGCGATCACCGCGAGGACTTCCGCGTCGTTCGGCGACACCACCCGGCAATCGTCGCGCGCCGCAACGGCATCCATCAGCCGCTTGGCCAAAGCGCCGTCCGCGGCGTCGACGGCGACAATGCCGATGTCCGCACCCGCCGCGCCCGGTCTCGTCTCGTGCCGCCAATCCTCAACGGCGACGGTGAGCGCGAGGGTCTCCCCCGTCTCGATCAGCGGTTCCGGCGCCGCCCACAGGTGCACCGCCCGCATCGGCGCGTTCGGGAATCCGCGCAACGGCGGCCGGACACCGCCGGGAATCGCGTTGGCCCATTGGCAGCCGGGATCGGCCGCAGCCACGCCGGCAATGTTCGCCGCCAGCGTGTCGGTGATGGCCCCTTCGCGATGCCCCGAGCCGACGGCCACGGTCGTCCGCTCGTCGACCAGGTCCGCGAGCGGGTACAGCAGCGCGGGATGCGCGGACAACTCGACGAACGTCGTGGCCCCGAGCCTTCGGGCCGCCGCCACCGCCCGGTCGAAACGCACGGTGTTGCAAAGGTTGTCATACCAGTACCCGGAGAAGTCCACGTCGCCGCCGACCTCCGCACCGAAGGTCGAGCCGACGAATCGCACCGGACTGTCCCGGAACGCCGAGCGGGGAACCAGCTCGGCCAGCTGGGTGCGCAGCGGCCGCAGCACGCTGGTGTGCCCCGGATAGTCCACCGACAACTGGTGGGTGAAGACGCCCCGTCGCCGGGCGAGGCACACGGCGGCCGCCACGGCGTCGTGGTCTCCGGACACCACGGTCGACGAGGGGCCGTTGACCGCCGAAACTTCCAGCCAGCCCGCCGTTTCGCCGATCAGGGACTCGGCCTCGTCCACGCCGGCGCCAAGCACCGCCATGGCGTAGTGACCGGCCAATTGGCCGACGATCGTGGCGCGGGCTCCGACCAACGCGACCGCGTCCGGCAGCGTTATCGTTCCGGCCACGTACGCCGCCGCGACCTCGCCGAGGCTGTGGCCGACGGCGATTGCGGGGAGCACGCCGTGGAATCGCCATTCGTGGGCCAGGCTGACCGCGTGGGTGAACTGCGCTCCCTGGATTTCGGTGCGCGACCAGTTCTCGTCGAGTTGCCCGGTCAGGTAGGGCAACGGTGAAGGCAGCCCGGCGGCGCGGAACGCCTGGGCGCACCGGTCGGCCTCGGCCCGGTAAGCCGGAAGTCGTTGGTATGCCTCGGCGCCCATCGATTGCCATTGGCTGCCCTGACCGGGAAACACGAAGGCGATGCACGGCGCAACGTTGCTGCCGGATCGGGTGACCAGCGGGTGCTCCTCGCCGTCGGCGAGCGCGGTCAGGCCGGAGACCAGCTCGGCGCGGCCGGCCGCCCGAACCACCGCGCGGTGCCGCCGCACCCGCCGAAGCCGCAGCAGGGTGGACGCCACGGCCGCGGTGTCTGTGTCTGCGCCGGTCCCGCCCAGGTAGTCCAGGATCGCCCGGGCGTCCACGCCGATCAGCTCTTCGTCGTGCGACGAGAGCAGCACGGGTACGCGGCCGTCGGGCAGTGGGACGGTCAGCATCACGCGACCTCGGGGAGGGCGATGATCACGTGCGCGTTGGTCCCGGCGATGCCGAACGCCGATGTCGCCGCGATCCGTTGCCCGCCGGCCGCGGGCCACGGGGTCAGCGTCTTCGCCAAGCGCAAACCCTGGCTGTCCCAATCTATTTCCGGACTCGCCTCCGCGGCATGCAGGGTCGGTGGGATGGCTCCGTGCTCGGCGGCGACGATGACTTTCGCCAGCCCGAGTGCGCCGCTGGCGGCTAGCGCGTGGCCGACGTTGGATTTCACCGAGCCGAGCAACGCGCCGGCGCCGGGCGCCGTGTCTCCGTAGGTTTGTGCCAGCGACCGCAATTCGGTGCGGTCCCCGAGACGGGTGCCCGTGCCGTGGCCCTCGACCATCCCGACCTCTTCGGGCCGGATCCCGGCCCGCGTCATGGCGCGCCGGAACAGGCGGACCTGCGCGCCGCCGCTGGGGGCGCTCAGCCCGGCGCTGCGGCCATCCTGGTTGACTGCGGTGGCGCGGACTTCGGCGACGACCTGGCGCCCCGCGCGCAGCGCGGCCGATTTGCGTTGCAGCACAAACATCGCCGCCCCCTCGGCCCACACCGTCCCGCTGGCGTTCGCACTGTAGGGGCGGCAGTGACCGTCGTCGGAAAGGGCGTGCTGCTTAGAGAATTCGACGAAGAACCCGGGCGAGCCCAGCACGTTCACCCCACCGGCCAGCGCCAGGTCGCAGTCGCCGTTTTGGATCGAGCGCACGGCGAGGTGGAACGCCGCCAGCGCGGACGCGCACGACGAGTCCACCGTCAGCGCCGGGCCGGCCAATCCGAGTGTGTAGGCGACCCGCCCGGAGATCACGCTGAGCGCGGTCCCGGCGAGCAGGTGACCGCTGTGCTGGGAGAAGTTGGCCATCTGCGGCCCGTATCCGGTGGCCGAGGCGCCGACGAAGCACCCCGCGTCGTGCCCGGTCAAATCGTCGGGGTTGATGCCGCTGTTTTCCAGCGCGCGCCAGGACACCCGGAGCACGACGCGCTGCTGGGGGTCCATGGCGACGGCCTCGCGCGGCGAGATGCCGAAGAACTCCGGGTCGAAGGTGGTTGCGCCGGAAAGAAATCCGCCACGATCGTGGATCTTCTTGAAACCGCTGCGCCGCGACCCAGCGAGCAGTTCGCGGATCTGCCAACCCCGATCGGTGGGGAACGGCCCCAGCGCCTCACGGCCGTGGGACAACAGTTCCCAGTACTTGTGGGCGGTGTCGATGCCGCCGGGCGCTTCGACGGCCATGCCGACGATCGCGACCGGATCGGAGGCGCCGATGAACCCGTTGTCAGACATCGGCATTCACCCGTCGCGCCACGGCATCGATGTGCTCGTCGAGATAGAAGTGCCCGCCGTCGTACAAGAACAACTCGAAGGCGCCGCTGGTGTGGTTCTCCCAGAGCCGCAATGCGGACGGATCGACGCGGTGGTCGTCGCGCGCCCCCAGGACGCGGATGTCGGCGCGGATTCTTACGCCGGGACCGCACTCGTAGCGGTTGACCGCTTCGTAGTCGGCGCGCACCGCCGTGGTCAGCAGTTCGACGAACTCTTCATCGGCGAGCAGTTCGGGGTCCGTGCCGCCGAGATCGGCGATGTCGGCGAGCAATCCGTCGTCGGTGGTGGGGAGTTGCGGCATGGCGGCAACGGCCGATGGCGCCGGGCCGGCCGAGACCCACAGGCGCTGCACGGCAACATCGCGGGATTCGGCGATCCTGGCGAACTCGAAAGCCACGACCGCACCCATGCTGTGGCCGAACAACCGCAGCGGCGCCACCCGGCTCCACGGCCCGGCGTCGAACAAATCCCGGGCCAGGTCGTGCACCGTGTCGGGGGCCGGGTGACTCAGCCGGTCCGCGCGCCGCGGGTACTGCACGATGTAGGTGTCGGCGCCCGCGGCCAGCGCGGTAGCCAGCACGCGATAGCTTGCCGCGGCGGCCCCCGCGTGCGGAAACACGACGGTCGCGCCGGTGCGCCGGCTCTGGTTCCTGCTGGGCACGCACTTGATCCAGGATGCGAACTCGATTGGCACACTCAGCACACGGTCCGACGTCATCGGGCCGTCCCGGTGTCGCCGGTCCGGTGACAAGCCGATAGCACCGTGTCGGTGTCCATGTGGATGACTTCCAGGTACAGTTCGGCAACCTGATCCAGGCGCCGGCCGTCCTGCTCGCGGTCGGCAAGCATATCGGCAAGTGCGGCAACGGTTCTGGTGCCGAAGATGTCGGCGACCATGATGTGGGGAGTGTCCAGCCAGGTCCTGATACGACCCACGGCCTGGGTGGCCAGCACGGAATCACCGCCCAGGGCGAAGAAGTCGTCGTCACGACCGACCCGGTCCGCGCCGAGTAGATCCCCGAGGAGCGCAGCCAGGGCGGATTCCAGCGGGGTCGACGCGGCGCGGTAGCCGGGCTGCTCGGACACAGAAACCTTGGCGCCCAAGTCGCGGGCGACGGCACGACGGTCGATCTTGCCGGCGTCGGTGAACGGGATGCGCCCGACCAGCGCGACGTGACGCGGAACCATATGCGCCGGAACGAGTTCGCCCATCAGCTCCCGAATTCGCTCGGCCGTCAGCGCGGCGCCGCCGGAACTTTCCGGACATACCGCGGCGGCCAGCACCTCGGAGCCCCCCGATGCGGGGAGCAGGGCGGCGACCGCGATCGCCACCCCCGGCAGCCGTCGCAACGCGGCCTCGATCTCGCCGAGTTCGACGCGATATCCGCTGATCTTGATCCGGTGATCGGCGCGGCCGACGAACTCGAGCGTGCCGTCGGGCCAATACCTGGCCAGGTCGCCGGTCCGGTACCACCTGCGTCCCGCGTGTTCGAGGAAGCGCTCCGCGGTGAGGTCCGGACGCCCCCGATAGCCTCGGGCGATGCCACGACCCGAGACCCACAGCTCGCCGGCGACCCAGTCGGGGCAGTCGTCGCCCGCGTCGTTGACGACGCGGCAGGCGTTGTTCGTCAGCGGCACCCCATAGGGCAGGGCGGTCCAGTCCAACGGCAGGGCGTCGGGATCGTCAACCTCGAAAATGGTGTTGTGCACGGGGGTTTCGGTCGCTCCCCCCAGACCGGCGAACCGCAAGCTGGGCGCCTCGGCCTTCAGGCGGCGCGCCACCTCCGGCCGCACCCAGTCCCCGCCGGTGGGGATGACCCGCACCGAGGACAGCCTTCCGTGTCCGACTTCGATCAGCATCTCCAGCCAGCCCGGCATGAAGTGCAACACGGTGACTTGGTGGGTGTCGATCAGCCGGGCCCAGGCGTCGGGGTCACGGCGCTGCGCTTCGTCGACCACCACGATCGACCCGCCGGTGCGCAAGGTGACGAAGATGTCCATCACCGAGATGTCGCCTTCGAGCGTGGATAGCGCCAGGCATCGATCCGCGGGACCGATCTCGAAGTGGCTCGCGATGAACTCCACGGTGTTCATCGCGGCGTCGTGCGTCACCTCGACGCCCTTGGGCTCGCCGGTTGATCCGGAGGTGAACAGCACGTAGGCGAGGCCGTCGGGATCGACTCTTGCCGAAACGTTTTCGGTGACAACGGGCGGCTCTCGCAGGACGTCGGCGAGGGTCAGCTCGGGCACCGGCAGTGCCAGCCGCTGCCCGCCGCATACCAGGGCCAAGCACACCGCGCCGGTTCCCAGGATGCGTTCCGCGCGGTCGCGTGGCTGGTCGGCGCCGACAGGCAGGTAAGCCGCGCCGACGCTCAGGATGCCCAACAGCGCCGCCACCTGCTCGGCGGTTTTCGGGCCCATCACCGCGACCGTGTCGCCGGCGCCGACGCCGGCCGCGCGCAACGCGGCGGCCACCGCCAGGGCCTGGTCGCGCAGCTGCCCGTAGCTGAGGTCACCGGAGCTGGCGAAAAGGGCGGGCGCGTCGGGTCGCCACTCGGCTTGCCGAAAGAACCCGTCGTGCAACGCTTCTCCGCTGGGCTCGGCGGTGCGGCAATTGACCGCGTCGCGCACCGCGCGCTGCGCGTCCGGCAGCGGCGACGGTCCCGGTGCGTCCCAGCTGTCCTCGGAGGAAGCCAGCCTGAGGAGTTCGTCGATGTGGTAGGCGAACATGGCGTCGACGACGCCCGGGGCGAAGATGCTTTCGCGCACATCCCAATTCACCAGCACGCCACCGTCGAACTCGGTGACCTGAGCGTCGAGCAGCACCTGGGGACCCTGGGAGATGATCCACGCGGGTGTCCCGAATTGATCGGTGACCTCGGGGCTGAACAGTGCGCCGAGTCCCAGCGCGCTGGTGAAGACCACCGGCGCGAGCACCTGGGTGCCGCGATGGCGGCTGACGTCCCGCAGCACCGACAGCCCGGGATAGGCGGAGTGGGCGGCGGCGGTCCGCATGGCCTCCTGCACGGCCTGCGCCCGCGCCGCCGCGGTCCGGGCGCCCGTGAGGTCGACGTCGAGCAGCAGCGAGGAGGTGAAGTCGCCGACCAGGGAGTCGACGTCGGGGTGCAGCGGCTGGCGCCCGAACAGCGGCACGTTCAGCAGGAAGCGCGAGGTGGTTGACCAGCGAGCCAAGGCGTTGGCGAAGGAGGCGGCCAGGGCCATCGCCGGGGTGACCCCGCGGGCCTGGGCGCGGGAGAACAGGGCGTCGCGGGTCTGCGGTTCCAGCCAGTGCCAGAACCGGGTGCTCGTCCGCGAACTCCGGTCGCCGGTGGTGGGCAGGGCAGGCGGGTCCGGCAGCTGCGGTATGCGTTGCGCCCACCAATCGCGGGCGGCGTCGCGGGCCGGCCGCGGTCGCGCCTCTTCCGCCTCGATCGCGTGGCGGTACTGCCGGTAGGTGTAGGTCAGCGCGGGCAGGTCGTGTCCGAGGTACAGGGCGGCCAGGTCGGCCATCAGGGTCCGGTAGCTCATCGCATCGGCGGCCTGCATATCCAGATCGACGTGTAGGCGCGAGCGTTCGCCCGGCAGCCGCGTCAATGCCAGCTCGAACACCGCTCCATCGAGCTGCTGGTGTGATTTGGCATCGCGGATGGCCGCGAGTCGCCGATCCGCTTCGTCGCCGTCCAGGCAGCGCAGATCCTCGACGGCGACCGGGAAGTCGTCACCGGTTGCCGCAATCCGCTGCGTGCCGTCGGGCAGGAACCGCACCCGCAGCATGGGGTGCCGCCGGGCCAGCGCCGTGGCCGCGTCGCGCAGGCGTTCCGGATCGATGGCGCCGCCGTCGAACTCGACATAGAGGTGACCGGCCACCCCGCCGAGCTGCTGATGGTCCTGGCGGCCGACCCACATCGCGTGCTGCATCGGGGCCAGCGGGAACGGCTCACCCGCGTCACCCGCCGGTTGCGCGGGGTTGTGCTGCGCGGCGGGATCGGCCGGCGAGCAGGCGCTGACCAGCTCGGTCCACGCCTCGACCGTCGGAGTTTCGGCCAGCGTGGCGAAGTCCACGGCGATGCCCTCACGGCGCCAGCGGCCCGCCAGCGTCATGATCCGGATGGAGTCCAGGCCCTGGCCGATCAGGTTGGTGCTGGGGTGAACGTCGTCGACACCGACGCCGAGCAGGTCGGCCACCTGCGCCCGGACGTCTTCCGAGCGCGCCGAGGCACGCACCACGAACCCTCCCTGGATTAGCACAGGCTGCCCTAAGTATTTTTGGTTACCCTATCCTTACTCACAAATCGCCGCTACTACGCCCCCCGGTTTAAGGACCCATGACCGCGAAGACACCACCGGCCCTGGCCGGGGCCCTCGAAGGGTTCGTGCCGTTCCCCGCCGATCGGGTCGCCGCCTATCGGGCGGCCGGCTACTGGGCGGGACGCACGCTGGACACCATCCTGAGCGATGCGGCGCGGCGCTGGCCCGACCGAACGGCCGTGCTCGACGCCGCGGACGGTGCGGGCCTGAGCTATGCCCAGCTCGACGCGCGCGCCGGCCGCGCCGCCGCAGGATTGCACGCGCTGGGCATCGCGCCGGGCGACCGGGTACTGCTGCAACTGCCGAACGGTTGCCAGTTCGCGGTGGCGCTGTTCGGGCTGTTGCGCGCGGGCGCCATCCCGGTGATGTGCCTGCCCGGCCACCGGGCCGCCGAATTGGGGCACTTCGCCGGCGTCAGCCAAGCCACCGGATTGGTGATCACCGATGCGGCAAACGGTTTCGACTACCGCGCCATGGCGTGCGAACTCATCCACGACCACCCGACGCTCGAGCACGTCATCGTCGACGGCGACCCCGGCCCGTTCACCTCGTGGACACAACTCTGCGATCGGGCCGCCACCGCACCGCCGCCGCCGGCGCGCGATCCGGGATCGCCTGCGCTGCTGCTGGTTTCGGGCGGCACCACCGGGACTCCCAAACTCATCCCCCGCACCCACGACGATTACGTGTTCAACGCGACCGCCAGCGCCCAGGTGTGCCGGCTCACGGCCGGCGACGTCTATCTGGTGCTGCTCTCGGCCGGCCACAACTTCCCGCTGGCCTGTCCCGGGCTGCTCGGCGCGATGACCGTGGGCGCCACCACCGTGTTCGGCAAGGACCCCAGCCCGGAGGCCGCATTCGCCGCCATCGAGCGCCACGGCGTCACGGTCACCGCCCTGGTGCCGGCCCTGGCCAAACTGTGGGCGCAAGCCTGCGAGTGGGAGCCGGTGACACCGAAGTCTCTGCGGCTCTTGCAAGTTGGCGGTGCCAAGCTGGAGGCCGACGACGCCCGCCTTATCCGCGCCGCGTTGACCCCGGGACTGCAGCAGGTATTCGGGATGGCGGAGGGACTGCTGAACTACACCCGCCCGGGCGATCCGCCCGACCTCACCGACCACACCCAGGGCCGGCCGCTCTGCGCGGCCGACGAATTGCGCGTCGTCGACGCCGACGGCGAACCCGTGGCGTCAGGCGAGGAAGGCGAGCTGCTGGTGCGAGGCCCGTACACGCTCAACGGCTACTACCGCGCCGAGCGCGACAACCAACGCTGCTTCGACCGCGACGGCTTCTTCCGAAGCGGCGACCTGGTCCGGCTCCGGCACGATGGCTATCTAACGGTCACCGGGCGGGTCAAGGACGTGATCTGTCGAGGCGGTGAAACCATCTCCGCCGCGGACCTCGAGGAGCAGATGCTCAGCCACCCGTCGATCTTCTCCGCGGCAGCGGTGCCATTGCCGGACCCGTACCTCGGCGAAAAAATCTGCGCGGCGGTAGTTTTCACCGGTCCCGCGGTGACGTTAGCGGAACTGAACTCCTACCTCGACCGGCGTGGGGTGGCCGCCCACGCCCGGCCCGACGCGCTGGTGCCGATGACCACACTGCCCACCACACCCATCGGCAAGATCGACAAGAAGGCGATCGCCGCCCAGATCTCGGCTCAGCCAGGGTGACGTCAGCCGCTGTGCTTGGCCCGTAATGCTTCAAGGAGCCTGTCCATCACCGCGCCGGCATCCGCCCTCGCCTGGCGATGGTCGTCTGCACGGGCAATGTAGAGCGTTGCCTCGCGCAACGCCCCCATGACGGTCAGGGCCGTGGCCTCGACGGGTTGGGGCGGGATGCTGCCGGACTCGATGGCGTCGGTCAGCAGCGCCGTCACGAATCCGATGTTGTATCGGTGCCCGATGTCGCTCCAGCGTTCCCAGCCAAGCACCGCCAGCGCCTCCAGCAAAACGATGCGCTGGACCTCCGGCTCGGCACACGCGTCCAACCACAGGCCCGCGCACAGCCGCATGATCTCGACCGGATCGGATTCCCCGGCAGCCGCGACGGCCTCCCCCATCCGGGCGGCCATCTCGCCCTCCACTTGCTCGAAGACCGCCGCGAATAGCTCTGTCTTGTCGGCGAAGTGGTGGTACAACGCGCCGCGCGTCACCCCGGCGTCGCGCACAATCGTCTCCAGGGATACCTCGGCGAATCCCAACGATGCGAACAGGGGCCGGGCGGCGCTGATCAGCGCGCCACGCGTGTCCGCGGCGCGCTCCGCCTGTGTGCGGCGACCGTCCTGCGCCATGCGAGCCTCACCTTTCACACCCACGTATGCATGTCATGCATACCGCATGAAGGTCGTGGGGTGCGATACCGCGGGAGGCAGCGTCGTTCAGAACACTCTGAGCTGACGGATGATCTCCAGAGCAGACGGGTCGCCCTCGGCCTGAACGCCGAGGCTTTCCCAGGGACCGCGTTGGGTTATCCATCGCACGAACGCTTCCGAATTGGACGTGATACGCGCGGCCACATCGCCCTGGGCGCCGAGGCGCAGGGTCCTGGCGCACAGCCCGTCGAGGCGGATCTCGGCACCCACGCGTAAATCGTTGAGCAGGTGGGTGTTCTGCTGCGGCAGCGCAGCCTCGATCCAGTCCAGCGTGGGGGCAAGCCGTAGTTCGTCGACGGGTGGCGGATCTGACCGCAACGGTCCATCCGGGGCAAACAAGTCGTATCGAAGATGGATGAAGGATTCGAAGACAAAAGTCGTGGGCACGACGGAGGCCGGATAAGTTCCGACGTCACCGATCGGTATCTCGATATCTTGGCCCTCGACAGCGGCGAGCAACTCCAGCCCTCGCGAACTGACCGACTCATAGTCGGCCACCACCTCCGCCGGGGTCATCGAACGACGGGACTCGACGTACAGGTCCGCTGCGCGTTCGGCGGGCAGGCCGCCGGGATCGGGCAGCGTCGACGGATCAACCGCCAACCAGTAGCTACACGCCATGTGCGATACCAGATCCTGGACCGACCAGCCCGAACACCCGCTGCCCTCCGCCCACATCGAATCAGGCATTTGCGCGCAAACCTTCAGAACGGTTGCGCGTTCCTCCGCTATCGCGTCGAGCGTGGCAGACATGAACCCATCTCCTCTCATACATACCGTATGTATGAACATACACTCTGTATGTATGACGTCAAGCGGTCCTCTGGTGTGCATTCGGGCGGCGGCGCGAACCGGTGCGCCGCCCGGAGCGGCCCAAAGCCGGGTTGGCACGTGCGACCGGGCGCCGTTTCCGTTTCCTGACGGCCAATCTCCCTGATCAGTAGGTCATTTCGCGCAACTCGGCCCCGCCCACGGCGAAAGCCGTTGGCGTCAGCCAACACTGACGACCCCGGCGGAGCCTTTCGCATTCTGGATAGGCGATCGCACGCTGGGTGATCGCGCGCAGAAAAATTCTTCGGCTGGTACTATTCCGCCGTAACCTAGCCTGGGATATGGTGATCGAGGCGTCGTTTCGTGGGCCTGGGAGTTGCACGAATGGCATTGCTGAGATAGCTCTCGCTATCGGTGAGTATTCGACACGTTGGGTCCGTGGCGTCGAGATAAAGGCTTGTTTGAGCAGTAGTCCGGAGTTAACCGCGCGCCGCATCAAACGAATCCGCGTGCCGGTTGACTCTTGCACGGCAAGACGATGGCAATCGTGCGGGTCCTGTCAATCCTGTGCGGTTGTCAGGCCCGAGGGGGACGTTTATGCTTGCGCCGCGCGACGGTCAGCGAGTCGCCTATTCGCCCTGGTTGACGACACGCGCGGGGCCATTTCAAGCCAGAGTGAGCCAAATCACTGAGCCGCATTTCACGCAGCTAGCGAGAAGGCATTACCAGCCTCGCGAAATAAAACTCCCTCGGCACCTCAAAGTCATCCGGCAACTCACGCGCAGGCGCGTTATGGTCATCCGACTGGCGTCGCCAACTGACGAGGAAAGGTAGCGCATGTTCCTGGGCACGGTTGACGACTGGACAGCCGAGGGCACCGTCGTATCCTGGTATCCCACCGCGAACACTTACGCGCGCGCCGCAGAAGCGCAATATCACCCCGCCCCGGTCAGTTACCAGCAGTCACAGCATCTTCGCTATTACCGGCGCCAGGTCAGCCTCGGCCGCGATATCCCCCGGTTGTGCATCGGAGCCTGGGAGATCAGGGGCGTCTGCGATGTCGATGCGATGACGCAAGCGCTGAATAGCCACGTGCGGCGACACGATGCCTACCACGACCGGTTTGCCTTCTCTGACAATGAGGAAATCATCCGCTACGTCATTGCCGACCCGGAGAACATCACGCTCGTGCCAACGGATCTCGGAGAAATGGCTCCGCTTCAGATCCGCAAGCTCATCGTCGATACCCCCGACCCGCTGCAATGGGACTGCTTCAGCTTCGGAATTGTCCAAGGCGAAGACCGGTTCACCATCTACATCGCCGTCGATCACCTGCGCGCCGACGGTATGTCGGCCGGTGTGATCTTCCTGGACATCCAGACGGCGTACTTCAGCGCGCTGCAGAACGGGCAGGCCGCGCTGGCGCCCGCGGCCAGTCATCGTGAATTCAGCGCGAAGCAGCGCGCCTACACCGCGAGCCTTGATGAGGAATCGCCCGAAATCCAGCGCTGGCGCGCCTTCCTCTCGGCGAATAATGGTGCGCTGCCGAGGTTTCCACTGGAACTGGGCGAGGCGGCCGCGGATACGCCGGGAGCCATCGACGTGTTCGACCTGATCGATGACGATCAGGGCCGGCGTTTCGAGGCCGCGTGCCGTGCCGCGGGAGCCCGCTTCAGCGGTGGCGTGTTCGCCTGCGCCGCTTTGGCCGAGCATCGGTTAACAGGCGCGGCAACATATTTCGGTCTAACTCCCTTTGATAACCGGCGCGATCCCGCCCATGCCACCGCGGTCGGCTGGTTGGCCAGTTTCGTCCCGCTGGCGATTCCGACCGCCGGTGCGTCATTCGACGAAGTGGTGAGCGCCGCCCAGGCGTCGTTCGATGCGAACGCGGCCCTCGGCGCCGTGCCCTACTACCACCTGCTCGAGACACCGGCCGGCTCGGCCGGCCACTTCGAGGTTCCGGACCGACCGGTGCCGATGTTGTCCTATATCGACATTCGCAAGCTGCCGTTCGGTGACTACTTCGACGGTTTGCGCGCCGGCATCTGGGGTGACAACCGGCTGTCGGAGACGGTGTGCATGTGGGTCAACCGCATGCACGACGGAACACAACTGGTGGTCGCTTACCCGGGCACCGACATCGCTCGCGGGTCGGTCCGGCGCTATGTCGAAGCCATGCGCGCTGAGTTCACGCGGGTGTCCGACGCCGGGCTGCACGACGATGCCTGATGCATTTGTGTTCCTGCCATAGGTCTCGGCGTGAGTGGCCTGACGACACATGCACCTCCTAACTCGCCAGTGACGAAGCTGGCGCTTCTGGACCAGGCCGCGTTCCTGCGGCTGCGGGCCACCGGTCAAGGCAGCACGGTGCAATGCACGTGGGTGTACGACCGCGACGTGAACATCGACGAATTGCACACCTTCAAAGACAATCTCGGTGCCGGTCTCCTCGGACGGCGCATCGAGCGCTCACCGCTGCCTTTCGGGCGTCATCGCTGGGTACTCGACAACGATTCACCCGACATCGCGCTAGAGCCGCGGCAACCGCGGTCGGCGATCGGCGCGTGGATCGAAAGACGCGCACAGGTACCCGTCGACCCCGAGTTCGGCCCGACGTTTCACCTGGGCGTGCTACCGCTGGACGACGGAGGCGCGGCAGTCACCTTGGTGTCATCACACTGCGTCGTCGATGGACTCGCGGCGATAACGGCGGTAACCGAGGCGGTCAATAAAGAGAGACGCAATCGCGGCTACCCACAACCGAATTCACGTAGCCGGGTGCGCGCCGTCTCCGAGGACCTGACCGATGCCGTGCGTTCGCTGCCTGTGGTCATCCGTGCCCTGATCGCGACTCTGATGATTCTGGTCAAGGCCTCGTCCGGTCCCCAGTCTGCGCCTGGGGCGCGGCGGCCCGGCCCGCTCTCTGGGATTGATGATGAGCAGCCGGCACTCCCATCGGTGACGATCCAGACCGACGCCGCCGCGTGGGAAGCCCGTGCGCGCAGTCTCAACGGAAGCAGCAACACACTCTTCGTCGCATTCGCAGCCCGGCTGGCGCACCGGATCGGCAGGGTGCTTCCAGACGGGAACTCGGTGACGGTCGTGCTCCCCGTCAGCGATCGCACCAGCAACGACGACCGGGCCAACGCCCTGACCTCGATCACGCTTACCGTCGATGGAACAGCGGTGGCCAACGACTTGAGTTGCGTGCGGGCCGATGTCAAGAGGCGGCTGACGTCGCTGCACCAAGAGCCCAACGAAATGCTCGCGGGATTACCGCTTGTTCCGTTCACACCACGCTGGCTCGTCCGCCACGCCGAAGGCGTCGCCATGTCGACCGACCAACTTCCGGTCGGCTGCTCCAACCTCGGAAGCCTCGATCCCGCCGTTGGCCGCATCGATGGTGCCGATGCAGCCGAGGTCTCCATCCGGCTGGCCGAACAGGGCATCACCCGCCGTCGCATCGAGCAGACCCATGGCCAATTGTTCTGCAGCACTGGAACGATCAACCGCAGCCGGTTTCTCAACGTCATAGCGTGCCAGGACGGCGCCGGCAACAGCGCAGCGGAAGCCCGCGAGCTCGCGTGCAGCGCGCTGGCTGACCTGCAGCTGGGGGCCACCACCGTCTACGAGGGCCAGATCTGATGGTGGGCCTCGACCTCAGAGTGACTCAAAGCCGGCGCCATCTCATGTACGCGGGTGTCGCCGCCGCGATTGCGGCCTGGGCGGTAGCCGTGCTGTGGTTCGCGATCAAGATCGTTCCGCTCGACGTGTACTGGATGTCGTACTACGCGGCCGACTACACGCATGGCTTCGTGCGGCGCGGTCTTGCAGGCGAATTGGTGCGGCTCGCCCCGGGACACTACTTCTCCGCCACGCTGATTCTGCGGTGGCTGTCGACGGCAGTCTATCTGGGCGGCCTGGCAACGGTCGCGGGCGTAGTGCTCTTCGGTCGCCCGCGGTCTGAGCGCAGCTTGATGGTTGCGATGCTGATTCCGTTGCTGCCCTTCGGAGTTCCGTTTGCGGCATACTCGGCCCGGCCGGATCTGTTCGGGGCAGCGGCGCTGGCGCTGTTCTCCTGCGCGTTGATGCTCGCACGTTCCCGCGCGGTCGCGGTGGCATTGTGCACGGCCTACGGCCTTGTGATTGCGGCGTTGACGCTCATGCACGAGGCGGTAGGGCTGCAGTTCGGATTGGGCGCCGTGCTGGCGATCGTCGTCCTGGGCGGTGCGCTGACAGACGCCCGGGGCCTCGGCGCGCTCCTCGCGGTGACGCCGGGCGCCTGCACGACGGCCGCGGTCGCGGCATTCGGTCGTCATGACGTCGCCGCTCAACTCTGCGCGTCGGTCCCCCACCACTTGGTGCCCAACCCGTTTGCGACCGTCACGTCACCAACCACGTTGCTGCGCTATGTAATCGACGGGCAATCGAGGCAAACCGATTACCACGACTGGGTGTGCCGCAATGTGATGCCGAACTACGACAACGGAATCACCGATGCCATCCGAACCGTCGGCCACATCGGAATAGTCGGCCTCACCATGTCCCTGGTGTTCGGAGCCGCCGCCGTTGTGGCGACGATGTGGGGACTCAGCAGTGTTTCGGGCGTGCCGCTTGGTGCATTCCTCAACGCGCTGCGGGGCCGTGTGACCTGGGTCGTCGCCGGGTCGGTGTTGATCTCCCCGGTCTTCCTGACCGGCTACGACTGGACCCGCTGGCTGACGATCGTGGCGTTCGACATCGGGGTGGTGTTCGCCCTCTTCGCGTCGCGCAGGCCGGAGATCAGACAGGAGCCGACTCCGAAAACGTTGCGGCTGTTTGTTTTTCTCGTGATCGCGCTCGCGCTGATCCCGGTGGGCACGGTCCCCGGCTTCGGCGGGCCGCGGATGTTCTGACGGCACCGCCCAGGCGGTAGACGATCCCCTATCAACCCCATCGTCATCAAAATGATGGGGCGCGTCGGCTCGTGACAAATCGCAGCTTGTTGGGTCTGCATTCAACCGGACGCTCCTCGACGCAGACCCGATCAATCACGCACGGGTTTCCTATCGCACTGCCGTGGCGTACAGTTTACACAAGGGGGCTTGTATAAACCATATGGAGGGTGGGCTCCCATGACAGGAAACGAAACCTACTTTCTGCGCTCGCAGGGTGATCGCGGCGCCGACAGACAGCCTGGTTCATCTGCGAGCGCCGCAGCGCCTCCCGCGTGCGGCGGTCGAAACGTCACACCCAACAATGACGTCGGCGATCAGAGTCAGGATGCGGGCTATCGCGCAGAGTTACAGCTGGCCGAGAACATCGTCGACCCGCAGACCTGGGCCGGCGGGATTGAAGACAAACGGGCGATTGCACCGCGGCTACGCATCGGTCATGACAGGTGGGTAAATCTATTGTGGCTCATTCCCATTGGGTTCGTTTTGCTGCTCGCGGCGGTAGCGCTCGGCAAGGGCCTGCACAACATGCCGGCCGTCCAGGCATTCATTCAACGGTATCCCGGCAGCCAGGTGCCCTCGGGGGTCAGCCCGGGCATCCCCGCCTGGGCGGGCTGGACGCACTTCTTCAACCTGTTCCTGATGATCTTTATCATCCGCTCCGGAATTCAGATTTTGTGCGACCATCCCCGGCTCTACTTCAGGCGCAACTCCACGCCGGGCAAAGACGAATGGCTGCGGGTGGCAAAGTCCGTGCCTGACGACCCGCTGTGGACGGCCAAGGACGATTCGGTGGCACTGCCGCGTCAATTGGGGTTGCCGGGAATTCGCCATTCGATCGGGTTGGCGCGGTGGTGGCACCTTGGCGTAGACGTCTTGTGGCTACTCAACGGCGCGGTCTTCTACGTGCTTTTGTTGGCCACCGGCCAATGGCGACGAATTGTTCCGACCAGCTGGGACGTCTTCCCCAACGCGGTTTCCGTTGCGATCCAATACCTGTCGTTGGACTGGCCGGTCGACAACACCTGGGTGGCGTACAACGGGCTGCAACTGCTCGCGTACTTCACCACCGTCTTCATCGCCGCACCGCTCGCGCTCATCACCGGGCTCGGAATGTCGCCGGCCCTTTCGATGCGTCTTACCGTGATCAGCAAACGGTTGAGCATCCAGGCCGCGCGCTCGCTGCATTTCCTGGTGCTGGTGTATTTCCTCTTCTTCATCGTTGTCCACGTCACGTTCGTCTTCGCTACCGAGGCATTGCGCAACCTCAACCACATGTTCGCCGCGCGCGACGACAACGGCTGGGTCGGATTCGCCGTCTTCACCGTGGCCATGGTGGTGGTCACCGTCGGCTGGGTGGCCGCCACGCCCTTCACCCATCGCCATCCACGCGTGGTGCAACGGGTCGGCTACGCACTCGTCGGGCCGCTGCAGCGGCTGTTCGAGCGCGCCAACCCCAAGCCGGGCGCGTTCACCGAAGAAGACATCTCGCCGTATCTGTGGCACAACGGCACCTACCCGGAAACCGTTGAGTACAAAGAGCTGGAGCAAAACGACTTTGTCGATTGGCGGCTGCGCGTCTACGGCCTCGTCGAGCATCCGACCGAGTTTTCCCTGGCCGACCTCCATGAGCTGCCTTACCACGAACAAATCACCCAACACTTCTGCATTCAGGGCTGGTCGGGTGTCGCCAAATGGGGTGGCGTGTCGATGCAGACGATCATGGACATCGTCAAGCCGCTGCCGGAAGCCAAGTGGGTGGTGTTCTACTCGCTGGGTCCGGGCGCAGACGGCGGCATCTACTACGTCGCGCACCCGATCGAGCAGATGAGCCATCATCTGACCATGCTGGCCTACGACATGAACGACGAACCGGTGAGTTACGGCCACGGCGCGCCGCTGCGGCTGCGCAACGAACTACAACACGGCTTCCGACATGTGAAGTGGATCAAGGGCATTGAGTTCGTCGCCCACTACTCCGAGCTGGGCAGCGGGTATGGCGGCTACAACGAAGACCACGAATACTTCGGACGTCACCAAACAATCTGACGCGCGCGGGGACTACCGGCGCCATCGGTCAACGTGGAAGCCTTCCCTACCGCGCACACATGAGATAGGGTTTACACAAGTCAGATTGTAAAAATGCGGGAGGGCGCTAAGCCCATGACCGACAACGAACTCGACGTGCGACGGCAGCCCATGTCCGGGCTGCCGCGATCCTCAACGAACACCGCCGATATCGCGGACCGCTACAGAGCACAGAACGCCCGAGTCGCCAGGAAGTCCGACGTCGGCGAACGTGACCTGGACTGGAATGTCATCACGTTGGCACCTAACGGCGAAATCAGCACCGCCACTGAAGCCGACGTCGACGTTTTGATCCATGTGCTGTCCGGAAGCGGTCGGCTCACCACCGAAGAGGGCTCGATCTCGCTGACCCCAGGTTCCCTGTTGTGGCTGCCAAGTCGGTCGCGGCCACAATTCACCGCCGGCCCGGACGGACTTCGCTACCTGACCGTGAACCAAAAATGGGAAATCCTGCCCCCATAGTGGAGGACGCGATGGCAACTGACGTCGTGCCGCAAAATCGATGCTGAACTGGAAATGCCTTGACCGGACGGAGGAGCTGATGACCTACAACGGGATCATCCGGGTGTGGCGCGGCGACGAGCAGGGTGGCGAACTCCGTGACTTCACCGTCGAGGTCAACGAGGGTGAGGTCGTGCTGGACGTCATCCACCGGCTGCAGGCCACGCAAGTGCCCGACCTGGCGGTGCGCTGGAACTGCAAGGCGGGCAAATGCGGTTCCTGCTCTGCGGAGATCAACGGCTATCCGAAGTTGATGTGCATGACTCGCATGTCGACCTTCGCCGAGGATGAGGTTGTCACGGTCACCCCGATGCGAGCCTTCCCGGTGATTCGCGATCTCGTCGCCGACGTCTCGTTCAACTATGAAAAAGCAAGAGAAATGCCGTCTTTCGCGCCACCCAAGGATCTACGGCCCGGCGAGTACCGGATGGCCCAAGCCGACATCCAGCGCTCGCAGGAGTTCCGCAAGTGCATCGAGTGCTTCCTGTGCCAAGACGTCTGCCACGTGATCCGTGACCACGAAGACAACAAGCGAGCGTATGCCGGACCGCGCATGTTCATCCGCCTCGCCGAACTGGAAATGCACCCCCTCGATACCGCCGACCGGCGAGATCTCGCCCAGGGCGAGCAAGGCCTGGGACTGTGCAACATCACCAAGTGCTGCACCGAGGTCTGCCCGGAACACATCAAGATCACCGACAACGCCATCATCCCCATGAAGGAACGCGTCGCGAGCCGCAGGTATGACCCGGTGGTCTGGCTGGGGCGCAAGCTCTTTCGCCGGTAGCACACCACGAGAACATTCAGCGTCGGCCATCACCCGGCCGTAAAACGGGCGCAGCAGCGCCTCGACGTCCGCGCGAGTGGCACAACTCAGTCACGCGCGATCACCCTGGCGAGACACAGTTCGGGTTCGACGAAGGGTTCCAGCTCGGCGTGCATCGCCGGCCCGGAACCAACCGACTCCGCCGGGCCAGCCAGGCCCTGCAGCAGCCCCTGATGCAGGGCGCACGCCACCTCCGGGTGATCGCGGGCCATATCACGGACCGGGCAGCTGTGCAGGCGGATGGTCCGCTGGTTGCCGGAAGTCGACTTTTCGGGCGGGACCAGCTCGGGACCGAATCCCATGCGGTCGAACACCGTCGTGATCATCGCCGATCGCTCTTCAGCGGCTTTTCTGGGCGTAAGGCGGTGTGGAACATGTTGCCCCGCAATATCTTCGTGGGGGTCGTCCTCCGTGATCCGCTCAGCCCATCGCCGGCCGGCGGCTTCGGCGCGGCGGCGCCGCTTGTCGACGGTATCCCCGAGTTCCAGCGCCAATATCTCGGCCAGGATTCGATAGTCCAGCCGCTCGCGCACCGCGCTGTAGCCGGTGCGGGGGCGGCCCACGCCGGCGCGCGTGATCCGGGTGCGCTCAACGAGCCCCTCGGTGCACAGCGCGTCAAGATGAAAACGCACGGTCGTCGTGTGCAGTCCGAGCCGGGCGCCGAGTTCGGCCGCGTCGACCGGTCCGTCGTGCTCGCGCACCAGTTCCAGAACTCGTTGGCGCTGCCGGTTGCGTTCCCCGCGGTGCGGCCGTCCGGCCTCGTCCTCGTTGTGCTCGCCCACCCCATCGGTCCTCTCGTCCGGTTGCCTTTCAGCTATTTAGAGGATATTATTCATTAATAATAGCACTGAACGCCCTAGCGTCTCCACTAACGCGACGACCTTGGGGCAGCAGGGAAACCGGAGGTGCGCCGTGTTGGACACCATGGTGGAAACCACAGTCATCGAGAACGCGGTCCGGATCGCCTGCCGTGCCCCGTCGCTGTACAACACCCAGCCGTGGCTGTGGGTGACAGACGGTGCCGGGCTGGACCTGTTTCTCGATACGAGCCGCGTCGTGCACACGGACCGATCGATGCGAGAGGCCCACATCGGCTGCGGCGGGGCGCTCGATCATTTTCGGGTGGCGATGGCGGCCGCGGGCTGGATCGCCGATGTCGAGCGATTTCCCGATCCAGCTAATCCGGCCCGCCTGGCGCGGGTGAAATTCGTCCCCGCGGAAGGCGTGACCGACGAGCAGCGTCGCCGCGCCGACGCGATGCTGAAACGCCGGACTGATCGGCTGCCATTCCTCGCGCCGGTCGACTGGGAATCGTTCGAGCCCCTGCTACGTGGCGGGATCGACGGCGGCGGGGTGCGATTGGACGTGCTACCGGAGGAGACGCGTCCGCGCCTGGCCGAGGCAGCCGAGTTCACCGAGTCGCTGCGTCTGTACGATTCTCCGTATCATCTCGAACTCGATTGGTGGACAGCCCCGTTCGAAGTATCCGAGGGCATCCCCTATAGCTCGCTGATCTCGGCCGCCGAGTCGCATCGGGTAGGCGTCAATCGCCACTTTCCCTTCACCCGCAACCTGGACAGGCGCGCCGGGATCACGCGAGATTTCTCGAAGATCTTGATGCTGTCCACCGAGGACGACACCCACGCCGACGCGCTGGCGTGCGGCGAGGCGCTGTCGAGTGTCCTACTGGAATGCACGATGGCCGGCTTGGCCACCTGCACGGTCTCGCAACTGACGGAACTGTCGGTCAGCCGCGAACTGCTCGCGGCGATCACGGGTCACACCGACCTGCCCCAGGTCCTGATCCGGGTGGGTGTCGCACCGGCACTCGACGGGACGACGCCGCCCACGCCGCGGCGGGCGCTCGCCGACGTGTTGCGACGCAAGGGCTGAGTCTCGGCGGTGGCAGCGAACCGGCGTCGACAGTCGCTCGTGGCGACCCCGGGTTTTCGAAACCCGCGGTTGCGAACTCGCTTACAGGTTGAAGCTCGGGTAGACATAACCGGACGACCAGTAGGGCGAGCACCCGTAATACCCACAGACACGGCTCTGGTAGTCACGATCGTTGACCAGTCCTGCGTCATACGCCGGTGCCCCGCAGATGTGATCGTGCGTATCGCCGACGAAGACATCATCACTGGTGGTCGCGTCGATCACGTCGACTGGGATGAAAGACTTCTTTTCGCCGATGCCGAGAAGGCCACCATGGTCGACGAGGAGGAAGCGGGGCTTGCGCTCACGGTCGTCCACGAAGACGTCATGCACCCTGCCGAAGTGCTTGTGGTCCTTGTCCTTTACCTGCCGTCCACGCATGTCATCGGTGGCGTTCTTGACCTTCACGACCGTACCCGTGAGCTTGATGAGAGCGGTGTCAGCCTCGGTTGTCATCGGGACTCCTGGTCAATAGTGGGCGTCGAGATGGCTCGAGGTTGCAGCGCACTCGACGGATTTGTAACGTGCCGTCGGCTGATTGCGACTGGATGGTCAGCTCCGGCATGTACCCAGTATGCGGCCGGCCCGCAAGAGGGTGTTCATCGAATTCCGGCGGTTCGCTCGGGCCGGTGTGCCAACCTGCCACTCTTGCCCTGGTACTCAATTGCCGTAGGCTCGAATTACCAGTCAGGCAGCCCGTAAGGGGGTTTCTCATGGCCTCGGACAGCTTCGGAACGCGTGATCAACTTGCCGTTGGCGGCACCACCTACCAGATCCACCGCCTGGCACGGATCGACGGCGCGGATCGGTTGCCCTACAGCTTGAAAGTCTTGCTGGAGAACCTGTTACGCAACGAGGACGGCCGGCTGGTGACCGCCGAACAGATCGGCGCACTGGCGGCCTGGGATCCGGGGGCCAAGCATGGGCGGGAGGTGGCCTATACCCCGGCGCGAGTGCTGATGCAGGACTTCACCGGGGTGCCGTGCGTGGTGGACCTGGTGGCGATGCGCGACGCCATCGCCGATCTCGGCGGTGACACCAAACGAATCAATCCACTGTGCCCGACGGAGCTGGTGATCGACCACTCGGTGATCGCCGACGTCTTCGGCCGCCCGGACGCCTTCCGGATCAATGCCGAATTAGAGTTCGAACGCAATGCCGAGCGCTATCAATTGCTGCGCTGGGCACAGCAGGCGTTCACGGATTTCAGTGTCGTGCCACCGGATACCGGGATCTGCCACCAGGTCAATCTGGAATACCTGTCCCGAGTCGTGTTCACCCGCCAGGGCCCGGACGGTCCGCAGGCCTATCCGGACACGCTCGTCGGCACCGACTCGCACACCCCGATGGTCAACGGGCTGGGGGTGCTCGGCTGGGGTGTGGGCGGCATCGAAGCCGAGGCGGCCATGCTCGGCCAACCGATGAGCATGCTGATACCGCAGGTGCTGGGCCTGAAGCTGACCGGTGAGCTACCGCCCGGCACCACGGCCACCGACTTGGTGCTGACGGTGGCCGAGCTGCTGCGTCGAACCGGTGTGGTCGGCAAGTTCGTCGACTTCTACGGGCCCGGCGTGGCCAACGTACCGCTGGCCAACCGGGCCACCATCGGCAACATGAGCCCCGAATACGGCGCCACCTGCGCCATTTTCCCGATCGACGACGTCACCCTGGACTACCTGCGGCTGACGGGTCGCCCCGAACACCAGGTCCGGCTGGTGGAGGCCTACGCGAAGGAGCAGGGCCTGTGGCACCACCCCGACCACGAGCCGACATTCTCGCAGACGATCGAACTGGACCTCGGCACGGTCGAGCCGTCGATCGCGGGGCCCAAACGACCGCAGGACCGCATCCCGTTGCGCGTCGCTCCCCAGGCGATCGCCGGGTTGCTATCGGGTCAGACATACACCGAGGCAATGGAATTGGGTCTGGACGAGGCGTCCGCGGAGTCGTTCCCCGCCAGCGATTCGATCGCGGTCAGCAGCGACCACCCCAGCGACCGCCCGCGCGCGCCGCAGACCAACGGCGACGGGACCGACTGGCCGCGCAACCCCGTCGAGATCAGCCTGCAGGGAGACCGGGTCAGCGTCGACAACGGGGACGTGGTGATCGCCGCGATCACCTCCTGCACCAATACCTCCAATCCGTCGGTGATGCTGGGCGCGGCCCTGCTGGCGAAAAAAGCGGTGGAAAAGGGGCTGAACCGCAAGCCCTGGGTCAAGACCTCGCTGGCACCCGGCTCCCGGGTCGTCACCGACTACTACGAAAAGGCCGGGCTGACACCATATCTGGATAAACTCGGCTTCAACCTCGTGGGCTACGGATGCACCACCTGCATCGGCAACTCCGGGCCACTGATTCCCGAGGTCAGCCAGGCGGTGACCGAGAACGACCTCACCGTCTGCTCGGTGCTGTCAGGCAACCGCAATTTCGAGGGCCGTATCCACCCGGAGTGCAAGATGAATTTCCTTGCGTCCCCACTGTTGGTCGTCGCCTACGCACTGGCCGGCACCCTGCACACCAACCTGCTGCGCGACCCGCTGGGCACTGGAAGCGACGGAAAGCCGGTCTACCTGCGCGACATCTGGCCCACCACCGACGAGATCGCCGAGGTCATCGCCGACTCCGTGCGCTCCGAAATGTTCAGCAAGGACTACGCCGACGTGTATGCCGGCGACGACCGCTGGCGCTCGCTGGCGGTTCCCGAAACCGACACCTTCCAATGGGATCCGAGCTCCAGCTATGTCCGCAAGCCGCCCTACTTCGACGGCATGCGCCGCAACCCGCAACCGGTCGCGGACATCGCGGGGGCCCGGGTGCTGGCCAGGCTCGGTGACTCGGTCACCACCGATCACATCAGTCCGGCCGGCTCCATCAAGGCCGACTCGCCTGCGGGAAAGTACTTGTCCGAAGACGGGATTGCACGCAAGGACTTCAACTCCTACGGCTCGCGGCGCGGCAATCATGAGGTGATGATCCGCGGCACCTTCGCCAACATCCGGCTGCGCAACCAACTCGCCCCGGGCACCGAAGGCGGATGGACACGCGACTTCACCCAGCCCGACGGCCCGGTGGCGACCATTTACGACGCCTCGGTGAACTACGCAAAGGCGGGTACGCCCCTGGTCATCCTCGCCGGCAAGGAATACGGCTCCGGGTCATCGCGCGACTGGGCGGCCAAGGGCACCGCCCTGCTCGGGGTGCGCGCGGTAATCGCTGAGTCCTACGAACGGATCCACCGCTCCAACCTGATCGGGATGGGTGTGCTGCCACTGCAATTCCCCGAGGGGCAAAGCGCGGACTCGCTGCGGTTGACCGGCGAGGAGACCGTCGACATCACCGACGTTACTGCGCTCAACGAGACCATCCCCGACGCTGTGCGCGTCAAGGCCGGCGGCGTCGAGTTCGACGCGATCGTGCGCATCGACACCCCCGGCGAGGCCGACTACTACCGCCACGGTGGGATCATGCAATACGTCCTGCGAGAATTGCTCTAGCCATGGGTACCGAAAACCCGGTTTCGGAGTCCCGGATTGCCGCGAGTGTTGCATCCTGTGTCATCCGAGTATCGGATCTGGACCGGTCGCTGAACTTCTACTGCGATGTGTTCTCATGCCGGGTGCTCGTCCGCGAGTCCGGCATGGCATTACTGTTGACGCCCAGCGGCTTTCAGCTCTACGTCCACGCGGACAGCAGTTTCCGGCATCGCAGCGCGGCCACGATCGGTGTCCAATATCTGATGTGGGCTACCGATAACGAAGCCGATCTGGAACAGATAGCACAGCGCCTCCGCGCCTACGATGTCGCCACCTTCTCCTACACCCAAGGTGGGGTGACTTTCGTCGAAGGTTGCGACCCGGATCGAGAACGCGTAATCGTCGCCTATCCAAGCCCCCGCCAGCTGTCGCGTGAAGTGATTGCGAAGCGGCTTTACGGTTGATCTGGCGCTACGAAGGACACTGCGCGTGTTGGTCAAGGAGTTCACGAACTTGTCGAGGCCCGTCCAGATCGGCAGCACCACGAAGCCGATTCGCAAAAGCCAGAACGCGCGCACGCGGGATCGCTACGGGCAGGTACGTTGCCAGATGCCGGTGGTGCCGTGTATCGATGTGCCGCGTACGTTGGCAGTGCTGACCTCGTTCGCAACTACTCGATTGTCAACCGTCGCTGCTAGATTGAGGTATGTGCAGCGATGCGCGTAACGGCAATGATGTCTTGGCGCGGCTCAGGAGTTCGACTGACCGGGTACGGCGTCGGCTGTATGAATACGTGGCCTCATGCGACGACCCGGTGGGCCGGGACAACGCGGCTGCCGCAGTCTGCATCAGCCGCACACTTGCCGCCTGTCATCCCCACAAACTCGCCAGGGGGATCCTCGTCGTCAGCTACTCGCGGTTGCCGGCCGGTCAGGCCCCGGGGCGGGGCGTCCGGCAAAGCGATACGGCCCGACGCGACCAGACGTGTCGGTGAGCATCGCCTCTTTCGGCCGGTCACCCGCGACGAAGGGACCGCTGTGTGCCAAAGGGCATCCAATTGGACGTGAAGGAGACAACGAATGGGGACTCACAAGGTGCAGGTGCGTCGGGTCTACGACGCGCCTTCCCGCGGGGACGGAAACCGCGTGCTGGTGGACCGAGTCTGGCCACGCGGCTTGACCAAGGAAAAGGCGCACCTGGACGAGTGGTGCAAGACCGTCGCACCCTCCACCGAGCTGCGCAAGTGGTACCACCACGATCCGGAGCGGTACACCGAGTTCGCCCGGCGCTATCGCAACGAGCTGACCGAACCCGAGCGGGCGGAGGCGCTGGCACACCTGAGGACGTTGGCGAAGGGCCGAAACCTGACTCTGCTCACGGCAAGCAAGGCCGCCGACATCAGTGAGGCGACGGTGCTCGCGACGATGCTGAGTTGAGCGGTCGTGCAGGACTGCCGGCCTGGGCAGCCCCCGTTCGTTCCGTGTCGAACCGTGTTGTCTGCGTTGCACTTTGCTTGAGCAGACGTGCTTGCCCAGACGTCGCTGTTCGCGCTCTGGAATGTGGGCACGTCGATTGACGCGGATATCCCAATGTCAGTACGGTACGTACCGGCGGGAACAGACACGATGACGATGGCCGTGAAACTCAACCGCCGTTCATTACCTGTGCTCAGACGAGAATGCGTAACGGGCGTCCGAGCAGTTTCACCAGGTCTTCCAGGAATACTGCGGCCATGGCACCGTCGAGGACGCGGTGGTCGATGGCCAAAGTCAATTTCACTCTGTTTGCGGCGGCGACTTGACCGTCTCGGATGACGGCTTCTTCCTGGATGGCGCCGACGGCGAGGATCGCGGCCTCGGGCGGGTTGATGACGGCAGTGAAGTGGTCGATGCCGTACATCCCCAGGTTGCTGATCGTGAATGTGCTGCCGGTCATCTCGTCGGGTGTGAGCTTTCCCGCACGCGCTCGGCTGATGAGGGTATGCGCCTCGACGCCAATCTCGTTGAGGCTCTTGCGGTCCGCGTCGCGGATAACAGGCACGACGAGTCCGTTGCCGGTAGCGACGGCGCAACCAATGTTCACGTGGCTGTGGCGCACCAGATGATCGCCGCCCCATGAGGAATTGACGTAGGGGTGGGAACGCAGGGTCACCGCACACGCGCGGATCAGCAGATCGGTGACGCTAATTTTCGGCCCGGTATCCGAAAACTCCGCGTTGAAATCAGCGCGCAACCTCTGCAGCGCACCGGCGTCAGCGACCGAGGTGAGGTAAAAGTGCGGCGTAGCAGCACTTTCGGTGAGTCGCTGTGCCGCGATCCGGCGTATCGATGACAACGGCGCGCGCTCATCGCCGGTGGCACCGGCCGCCTTATCCATTGCCAAGGGAGGCCCGACAGCCGCCGAGCCCCGGCCGATGACTGCTTCAATGTCTGCGCGCACGATGCGTCCGCCGGGGCCGGTTCCTGTGACGCCGGCCAGGTTGATTCCGTGCTCACGAGCCAGCGTGCGCACTAGCGGAGTGGCCCTTACCGGCGCCGCGGGGTGCATCGGTGTCTTTGCGGCAGGCGCGCCATGGGTCGGCACGATCGAGGCTTTTTCAGCGTCACCGGGCCGGGTATCGGGTGCCGCTTCCTGGCCGGCGATGACGGCGATGGGCTGACCGACGGGGACGGTGCTGCCGGGTGATGCGATGATGCGGGCCAGCACGCCGCTGTCGTAGGCCTCGAGCTCCATGGTGGCCTTGTCGGTCTCGATTTCGGCGAGTATGTCGCCACGCTGGACAACGTCGCCTTCGTGCTTGAGCCATTGACCGACAACACCTTCGGTCATGGTGTCCGACAACCGTGGCATCAGCACATCGGGCATAAACGGTCCTTCTCAGTAGGCGAACCGGCTGGCGTCGAGAACCTCGCCGATGACCTTGGTCAGGTCGGCGGCGTCGGGCAGGGCCGCCAGCTCGAGCGGCTTGGCGTAGGGCAGAGGCACTTCGGCGGCGGCGACCCTGCGGATCGGCGCATCGAGGTAGTCGAATGCACCTTCAGCGATCGTTGCCGCGATCTCGGCGCCGACCCCGTAACTGAGCCAGTCGTCTTCGAGGATGACGGCTCTGCTGGTCTTGCGCACCGACGCGCAGATCGTCTCGCGGTCCAGCGGCCGCAAACTCCGCAGATCGACCACCTCGATGGACACCCCGTCGGCCTCGAACTGGCGGGCGACGTCCAAAGCGATCACCGTCGACCGCGAGTAGGCGACAACGGTCAGGTCGGTTCCCGGCTTGGCAATCGACGCTATCCCGATCCGACCGATCTGCTCGCCGTCGGGAACCTCGCCCTTGGTGTTGTACAGCGCCAGGTTCTCCAGGAACAGCACCGGGTCGTCGTCGCGGACTGCGGCGGTCAGCAACGCCTTGGCGTCGGCCGGGGTAGCGGGGGTGAGGACTTTCATCCCGGGCACGTGGGCATACCAGACCTCCAGGTTCTGCGAGTGGGTCGCCGCCAGCTGCTGTCCGCCGCCGCCCGGGGTGCGGATCACCAGTGGAACCGACACCTGGCCCGCGAACATCGCGTGCATCTTGGCTGCATGATTGACGATCTGGTCGAGAGCCAACAGGCTGAAGTTGATCGTCATGATCTCCACGACCGGTCGCATGCCAAGCATCGCCGCGCCGACCGCAGCGCCGACGAATCCCCCCTCGCAGATCGGTGTGTCGACTACCCGGGTGGGGCCGAACTCTGCCAGGAGCCCGGCAGTGATCTTGTAGGAGCCCTCGAAAACGCCGATCTCCTCACCGATCAGAAATACCGACTCGTCGCGCCGCAGTTCGGCACGCAATGTGTCGTGCAGCGCCTGCCGATAGGTCATGATGGTCATGGCTGTTCCACCCGGCCGAGCACCACTGGATCACCCGGAAGTTGGTGTGGCGCATTGGTTACCGCCGTCGCATAGACGTAGTCGAACAGCTCGCTCGTTTTCGGGTCGGGGCTGGTATCGGCGAATTCCACAGCAGTATCGACTTGCGTCTCGGCCTGCTCCTCGATGTGCTGAGCCGCCTCGTCATCGAGGACGCCCGCCTCGAGCAACCGCACGCGAAATGCCGGAACGGAGTCGAGCCGACGTAGCCGCTCCGTCTCCTCGCGGGACCGGTACTTGGCAGGATCCACCACCGAATGACCACGCAGCCGCTGGCAGACCGCCTCGATCAGACCCGGCTGACGTTCGGTGCGTGCGCGCACCAAGGCGGCCCGGGCGGCGTCGCGCACCGCGACAACGTCGTCGCCGTCGACCCGTTCGCCAGGGAGGCGGTAGGAGCAGCCGCGCTTGTACAGGTCGGGTTCGGCGGCCGCCTTCTCCACCGGGGTCCCCATACCCAAGCCGTTGTTGACGATCACGTACACGATCGGCAACCGCCACAGCCCGGCCAGATTGAGCGATTCGTGAAACGCGCCGATGTTGGTGGTGCCGTCGCCGAGCACACACATCACCGCCTCCGCGTTCCGACCGGGCGGCCCGCGGTGGGCGAGCGCGAGCGCCGCACCGGTGGCCGGCGGGATCTGCCCGCCGACGATGCCGTATCCGCCGAGTAGGCGCAGCTTGCGATCAAACAGATGCATCGAGCCGCCGCGGCCCCCGGACACGCCGGCGGCCTTGCCGAACAGTTCGGCCATGACGCGGCCCGGCTCGACGCCGCGGGCAAGGGCGTAGCCGTGGTCGCGATACGTGGTGAAGAGGTAGTCATGTGGCTCGAGCGCCGCCATCAGGCCAACCACCGTGGCTTCCTCGCCGAGGTTGAGATGGCAATATCCACCGATCTTCGCCCGCTGGTACATTTCCGCGGCCCGCAGTTCGAACGCCCGGATCAAGACCATCTGCCGGTAGTAGTCGCGCAGTGTCTCCGCGGGTTCCCCAGCCGGGAGTCCGCCGGGCGCATCGGGGACGGTTCTCGGATCGATCGGAGTGGGCTGGATGCTCATCTGCCCTCCTGCTTCCCTGCGATCGCCCAACGAGTTAGGTGTTGAGACAGCTACTTACGCGCCCGGCGGCTGCTCTTGCAACTCGAATTGCGTGCTCCGCGCGTGACACTTCGGACAGGTGGCCGGGGGCTGCTCACCGCGCACCGGCTCGCCGCATACCTGACACGCCCATTCGGTGGCCATCATGGCCACCAGGTCATGGCGGCTCACGATCCCGACCAGGCGGCCCTCCCGCATCACCGGAACCCGGCGAATACGCCGGTCGATCAGAAGGTGCCGAATATCTTCGGCAGGGCTGCCCGCGGTAACGGTGATAACCGCAGTCGTCATCAGCTCGTGCGCTGCCGCGTCTGCCTTGATCAGCAGGTCGTACTCGCTGACAAGTCCCAGAAGCGTGCCAGCCTCGTCGACGACGGGCACTCCGCTGATCCCGTGCCGGGTCAGGGTGTCAGCCACTTGTTGTCTCGAAGCATCGGGCAGGACGGTGATCACCGGCGAGGTCATGATGTCGCCGGCTGTTACGTGTAGCAGCGAAACCGCTTTGCTGTCCTGCGGATCCACCCTCGCAGGGTACGCCCGTTGGGCTCCGGAGACTAAGCGTCTGCGTGAAAGGTGAACGTCCTGGCCCACGTCACCGCTCGCTCACGCATGGCATGCACTGCGTTCGATGGGGACAGTCAGCGTCGACCATGCTCGCCTCCCAGGATCGCTCTAGTCAATGCGCGTGGCGCGGTCTAGAGTTTACACAAGTACCATTTGTAAAAACCTCACGCACCCTGGAAAGGGGTCAAGGAGCATGAGCATTGCCGAACGGGCCACGCAGACCGTATGGGAAGGCCCGCTGGCCTCTGGTCAAGGCACGCTGTCGCGAGGCAGCAGCGCAGCCCTGGATGGCCTGCCGTTGACCTGGGCCTCCCGGACCGAGCAGCCGGGCGGCAAGACCAGCCCCGAAGAGCTGGCGGCGGCGGCACACTCGTCATGTTTCGCGATGGCATTGGCGTTGAAGCTGGGCGAAAACCACACGCCGCCACAGCGACTCGACGTCACGGCCACCGTCACCCTGGACGCGGTCGACGGAGTCCCGACGATCACCACCTCGCGATTGAAAGTCAGGGCGCAGGTCGCGGGCCTGGACGACGAAGCGTTCGCCGCCGTGGTGGGCCAGGCTGCTGCCTTATGTCCGGTATCGCGACTGTTCGCCGGCGCCACGATCAGTGTCGACGCCGAGCTGGACGAAAGCGAATCCGTCCGTCCCGCGGGCTGACGCGAGGTAGCAGATGATGCGCGATCCGACTCTAGCTGCCGATCTGACGCGGGAACACCGCGAAATCGATGTTGCGATAGAGGCTTTCATCGCGAAGCTCGATTGCGGCGGCGTGCAGCACGAACTACTAACCGAGACGTTGGAAACGCTGCGCCGGCACGTCTACCTCGAAGAGGTGTTCCTGTTCCCACCGCTTCGCGACGCCGGAATCGTGATGCCGATCTTCGTGATGATGCGCGAGCATGGCCAGCTGTGGCGCACCATGGACGCGCTGACGGATCTGCTCGCTGACGGAAATGACAGTACGCGGCTCAGGGATACGTGCGTGCAGCTGCTGGACCAACTTCACCAGCACAACTCAAAAGAGGAGCCGGTCATCTATCCCAACGCGGACACCGACGTACCACCACAAACGAACGCGGAACTGCGCCGGTTCATCAAGACCGGCCGCGCCCCGGATGGATGGGTATGCCAGCAAGCGGGTGGGTGAGGTTCGACTGTTGCGCTCCCCACAGCCCATCCGACGGCCCGTGTCGGACTAAAGGAGGATTCTCATGCGCGTCGTGGTAGACCGTGATCGCTGTGAGGGCAACGCCTTCTGTGTCAATGTCGCCCCGAAGGTTTTCCAACTCGACGACGACGAATACGCCGTGGTCATCACCGACCCCGTACCCGTCGAGCAGGAGACGCTGGTCGAGCAGGCCATCGAAGCGTGCCCTCGCGCGGCGTTATCCCGCGCAGACTAGTGTTCGGCTGACGCTGAGTCTGCTGCGTCACAACGGATTTCGAGCTGTCTGTTTGAAGTAGCGGCCGCCTACCGCCTGGTCAGGCGCAGCCGCCAGGCCTCCGGCCCGCGCTGCTCGTACTGAATTTCGAGCCGGCCCGAGGCGCGGTGGTCAAGTTGGTGCAGGAGCGGGATTGGATCATGGGGAGCCACCAGCACCAGCGCGCCGCCGGCCGGAACGGCGTCGAACGCGCCGAACACGGTGGCATGCCGGATCGAGTGCGGCACGTCGCGAACGTCGAGCACGGGAGCGTCGGTATCGGCTTCGCCACAGCCGCAAGTGTGCGATGGCTCGGCGCCGTTGGTTGGGTGGGCATGGCCGAGGAGTTCGTGCATCCCGTGGGTCACCTCGACGAGGGAGACCTCCGGATCGCCGGCCACGATCGGCAGGATCCGCTCGTTCTCGTCGGTCAGGTGGGCGTCGAACACCACCCGCAGGGCGTGGCCGGACGCGGCCGCGCGCAGCGGTGGCTCGATGCGGATGCGCTCGACGAGTGAGCCGATGATGCGGTGCACCGCGATCATCGATTCGACCAGCGGTCGCGCGCGCTCGGTGCGGGTGGCGGCCGGGTACAGGCGGTCCTCTTCGGCGGCGGCGTGCGGCAACAACTCGCCGGTCAGGAAGACCAGGGCCGCGGCCCGCGCCGGCTCGAACTCCGCACCGCGCTCGACCGCCCACAGCATCGCATCGGTGAGCACCGCAAGCTGTCCGGCGAGCTGAGCGTGATGACCCTTGATGGCTTCGACAGCCTCGGCGTCAGCAGCTGTGGACGCGACGATCACATCGTTGGCTGGCATGTTGGTTCCTTCCCGTCGAGTCCAGAAGCTCCGCTGAGCGAATGTGACTCATTGCCCTATGTGCATTCCCCTCTAATTTACTACACTAAATTCCGTGAAAAAAGGTTTGGCTGTTCTGGGGCCCGAACCGACGCCGGTGCTCCGGTCCCCGGTAGCGCTGTCCGGGCAGCGGCTGCGGGTACTCGAATACGTGCGCGCGCACTCCCCGGTCCGGGTCGCCGACACCGCCACCGCCCTTGATCTGCACCCCAACACTGTTCGAGAACACCTCGACGCGGTCGTTGGGCTCGGGCTTGTGGAGCGCTCCACGGCAACCGCACTCGGACGCGGACGTCCGGCGACGTTGTATCGCGTGTCGGCCGCCGACCCCGCGGTCGCGGTCCGCGATTACGCGGGTCTGGCGACCGCACTGGCCGGTCATCTGGCTCGCACCAGCGCCCACCCCGAGCGCGATGCGCGGGCCGCCGGCATCGAGTGGGGGCGCGAACTCATCGACGAGGGGAATCAGGCCGGCAGCGATCCGCGGCAGTCCGTGCTCGAGGCGCTCACCCGCCTCGGCTTCGCACCCGACGACGAAAAAGGCGCCCCGGACGCCCGGCGAGGCATCGCGTTGCGCCGCTGTCCGTTGCTGGACGCCGCACGCCGTTATCCCACCGTCGTCTGTCAGGTCCACCTCGGCATCGTCGGGGGAATGCTGGAGCGGCTGGGCGCCCCCAGCGGCCGCGGACTCGATCTCATTCCGTTCGCCGAACCCGGCGCCTGCCGGCTGTTCCTGCCCGATCCCGTTGTGCGACATGGTGACTGACCGGCGAATCCCAGCCCGAGCGCTGCTACTGGTTCCCGGCGGGTTCGCGCTCTTGGCCGGACTCGATGCGGCGCTGGGGCTCCTCGGCCTGCCCGCACCGTTCACGACGACGCGGCTGGGTGAAGTGCACGGCGTCCTACTGGTGCTCGGGTTCGTCGGCACGGTGGTCGCGCTGGAGCGAGCCGTGGCCGCGCGTCGATGGTGGGCCTACGTGGGCCCGGCATTCCTCGGCGCCGGTGCGGTGCTGTTGATCGGACCGGCACCCCGAAACCTTGGCGGTGTGCTACTGCTCGCCGGGTCCGCGATGCTGGTTGCGGTCTATGTGTCGTTGTGGCGGCGGTCTGCCGACATCGCGATTCTGGTCCAGGTGGCCGGCGCGGTGCTGGCGACCGGTGCGGCGCTGTTGTGGCTGGGCGGTGTGCCGGTTCCCGACCTGTTGCCCTGGCTGTCGGGTTTTCTCATCCTCACGATCGTCGGCGAGCGCCTCGAGCTCGTCCGCGTGACGATGCACGATACCCCCGCCGAGACGCTGCTGATCGTCGTCGCGGTGGTGATGGTCGCCGGTACCGTCGCCGCGTTGCTGTGGCCGGTCCCCGGCTACCCGGTGCTCGGCGCGGCGCTGCTGGCAACGGTGGTGTGGCTGGGCCGGTTCGATGTCGCTCGCCACACCGTGCGCGCGACGGGCCTGACCCGATACATGGCGCTGTGCCTGCTTGCCGGTTACGTGTGGTTGCTGGTGCCGGCGTCGACCTGGCTGCTCATCGGCCAAATCCGTTCCGGTGCCGGCTATGACGCGGTGGTGCACGCGGTGATGCTCGGCTTTGTGCTTTCGATGATCATGGCGCACGCGCCCGTGATCCTGCCCGCCGTGTTGCGTCGCCCGCTGCCCTACACCCCTTTGATGTACGGCCCAGCCGCGCTGTTGCACCTGTCGCTGCTGGTTCGGCTGGCGGTCGGTGACGCACGCGGCGTCCACTGGGCACTCCACGCGGGTGGCGTACTGAACATCTTCGCTGTCCTCGGATTCATTGCGGTGGCCGGTTATTCGGCGGCGCGCGCAGCAACTCGGGTGCCGGCATGAATCGCTCGGGATGGCATCTGCGTGTCGGGGTGGTCGTGTTCGCCTGGCTCGCTGCGCTCGTCGTCGTGGCGATCGCGCACCGGTTCCTTCCGATGTCCGGCTGGCTCCTGGTCCATCTGCTGGCACTCGGCGCGGCCGGCAACGCCATCCTGATCTGGAGCCGCCATTTCGCCGATGCGTTGCTGCGCCGGCCGCCCGATCCGGCACGGACGGCGGAAGTGTTGCACCTCACCGCCTTCAACGCCGGCGCCGTCACGGTGGTCGCGGGCATGCTGGGCCGGTGGTGGCTAGTGGTGTTGACGGGCGGTGTCGTGGTCGGCGTCGTCGCCCTGGCGCACGGAGCGACACTCCTGCGGCAGCTGCGCACCGCGTTGCCCGCCCGCTTCGGCGTCACCGTCCGTTACTACATCGCCGCGACGGGCTGTTTAGCGATCGGCGTGGGACTTGGTGTGGCGATGGCGAATCCGGCGCTGCCCGGCAATGTCCACGAGCGGTTCGTGATCGCGCATGCGGCGCTGAACTTATTCGGCTGGGTGGCGCTCACGGTGCTGGGCACGCTCGTCACACTGTGGCCGACGATGCTGCGCACCCGGATGGCCAACGGAGTCGAGGTGGCCGCCCGCCACGGGCTGCCGGCGCTGCTGACCTCCCTGGCCATCACCGCCGGTGGCGCGGTGGTGGGCTCGCCCCCGATCGCCGGCCTGGGCGCCGTCGGGTATCTGGGTGCAGTCGGGATCGTCCTGCGACCGCACCTCGACGAGATTCGCCGCAAGCGGCCCAACGACTTTGCGACCTTGTCGGTATTGGCCGGTGTCGCCTGGCTGATGGGGTCGCTGGCCTTCGCCACCGTCGCACTGGCGATCTCGCCGACCTGGCCGGTGGCGGTGGCGGCGGCCGGCAAACTCACCGCGCCGGTGCTGGCCGGCTTTCTGGTGCAGGTGCTGCTCGGGTCGCTGACCTACCTGGCGCCCGTGGTGATGGGTGGGCGTGCGGCAACGCTGGTGGCCGGAGCCGAGCTGGAGCGGGGGGCGCCTTGGCGGCTGACGGTCGCCAACGCCGGGCTGCTGCTCTGCGTTCTTCCGACCCCGAGTCTCGTGCGGGTCGCGGCATCCATGCTGGTGCTGGTGTCCTACGCGGCCTTTCTGCCGCTGCTGGTTCGGGCGGTGTGGCGGGTACACCGCGATCGCGACAAGCCCTCGGTTCCGGGCGCACAACAGGTTTCACCACCGCGGCGACGGCTCGGCATCGCCGCCGCCGGACTCGCGGTCGTCGTGCTGGCGACCGCGGCCGCCGTGGCCGCGGACCCCGCGTCTCTCGGAATTGGTACCTCGCCGCAGGTGGCAGTGGCCGCCACGGGCCACACCACCACGGCGTCGGTCCGAATCCAGGGCATGCGTTTCGTGCCGGACACGGTCGAGGTTCCCGCCGGAGACCGGCTGCAGATCCACCTTGCCAACACAGGCACCGACCAACATGACCTGGTGCTGTCCAACGGCACCCGCACCGGACGGATCGCGCCGGGCGAGTCGGCCGTTCTCAATGCCGGGGTGATCGGTTCCAGCCTCGATGGCTGGTGCGCGGTGGCCGGACACCGGCAGATGGGCATGACGTTTTCGGTCCGGGTGACCGGCGCGCCGATGCCCCCCACACACCAGGGCCACCACGCCCCGGCGCCTTCCGCGCCGATCTCCGCCGCAGATATCGCGCGCAGCCTCAGCGCAGACCCGGCTCCCGGCTTCGCCGCACGCGACGCCACGCTGCCCCCGGCAGCGGCCCCGCACCGCGTGACGCTGCCGGTGGCCGAGATTCAACGGGAGGTCTCCCCCGGAATCACCCAGCGGCTCTGGACGTTTGGGGGTACCGCCCCCGGCCCCACGTTGCGGGGCAAGGTCGGCGACGTCTTCGAGATCACCCTCGTCAACGACGGCAGTACCGGGCATTCGATCGACTTCCACGCGGGTGCACTCGCCCCGGACGAACCGATGCGGACCATCCAACCCGGCCAGCGCCTGGTATACCGGTTCACCGCGACGCGGGCGGGTATCTGGCTCTACCACTGCTCGACGATGCCGATGTCACTGCACATCGCCAATGGCATGTTCGGGGCGGTGATCATCGACCCGCCAGACCTGCCGCGCGTCGACCACGAGTATCTGATCGTCCAGTCCGAGATGTACCTTGGCGCGCCCGGCGGAGACGCCGACGCCGACAAGGTTGCCGCGGACAAGCCCGACCTGGTGGTGTTCAACGGCTATGCCCGCCAATACGACCATGCACCGCTGCCCGCGCGGGTGGGCGAGCGCGTTCGCATCTGGGTGCTGGCCGCGGGACCGAACCGAGGCACCTCGTTCCACGTCGTCGGTGGCCAATTCGACACCGTATGGTCCGAGGGCGACTACCGGCTGGGAGGCAAGGGAGGCCCGGGCGCGGGCGGTGCCCAGACCCTCGGATTGTTTGCGGCCCAAGGTGGATTCGTCGAATTGACCTTCGGCCAGCCCGGTCGATACCCGTTCGTGTCACACGCGATGATCGACGCCGAACGCGGGGCCCACGGCATCATCGAGGTGGCCGGGCGGTAACCCACCGCAACGGGACCATCACATTTATCTGTTCAATCCTGCTTCAGCTGAACACCTTTGGCTACGGTGAGCAGGATGACGGAGTCTTTGACGGCTTGTACCCCATGCCGGCTCGGCGGGATCACCAGGTGATCGCCCGGCGCGCCGTCCCAGCTGGTCTCGGGCGCTGTCAGCCGGATGCGTCCCTCCAATACCTGCAAGGTAGCCTCACCGGGGCTGTCGTGGTCATGCAGCTCCGACCCGGCGGTCAAGGCGACCATGGTTTGTCGCAGCGTGTGTTGGTGACCGCCGTAGACAGTGTGGGCGCTACGGCCACTGGAGGCTCGGCGCGCGGCCGCCAACTGCTCGCGCGCGAGTGCTGTGAGCGAGATCTTATCCATCGGCAGGCTCCTTCGTCATCGCAAATCATATGCCGCACCGCGGCGGCTTGGCGACGGAGGCGCTGCGAGCGATGAACGCGCTAGCGGGTTGCTGCGGTCAGGGCCCGACTAGTTGTTGACGACGAGTGACAGTCCTCGACGACCACGTATTTTCTTGCTTTGCTTGCTGATTGCCACCAGACGCGCCACCGCTAGTTCGATTCCCCGCGCCAAGGCGTCGATATCGGCCACGGCCTCGTAGTCGGCGAGGACACCGAAGAACAGGTCCTCGGCATAGCTGAGCATCGCCACCCCAGTTCGCAATTGCATCGCGATCGGCGGGACTGGAAACACACTGAGCACCCGTTGGCCCATGAGTTGCAGTGGCAGACGAGGGCCGGGGACATTCGTCGCCAAGGTGGTGACACCGCGCTGCGGTAGCTGGGTCAACAACCGGACCGCCCATGCGGTCAGCGGGAAGGGAATGCGATTGGCCATCGACACGAATGCGTGACCCGCCTGGCGCTGGCCGTGAGACTTCGTGCGGTCCAAGCGGGAATGCACCGTCCGCAGCCGCTCTATCGGGTGCTCCTCGTCGACCGGTAGGTACGGCAGCATCACCGACACGCGGTTATCCGTCTTAGCCAACGCGTCGCCAGACCGCATCGATACCGGCACCAGCGCGCGAATCGCGTCCGGCAGCGGTGCTTCGCCCCGCTGAACCAGGATGTCGCGGTAGCTCTCCGTGATAGCGGCCAGCGCAACGTCATTGATGGTGACGTCGAAGGTTTGGCAGACCTGCGCGATGTCAGCGAGGGGCACCCGCGCGACGCCGTAGCGCCGCAATGTTGTTATCGGCCCGTTCAGCGACGTCGTCGTGGGGCGCAGCAAACCGGCCGCAATTTCTGCTGCACCCAATGCCGTGCGGGCGGCCGTCGCCGTGATGGCGGCCGACGCGTTCCACAGACGACCCAACGCGCTCAGTGGATTTACACCCCATACGCTTCGCGAGAGTTCTTGTACCTTCGTCGCTTTCGCGGCGCGGATATCGCTTGCAAAGCTCTCACCGATCCCGTCGTCGCATAGGCCGGCAAGCATATGGGTGGCCGCAATTCCGTCGGCCATGCAGTGGTGGATCTTGGTGAGCATCGCCCACCGGTTGTCGCTGAGGCCTTCGATGATCCAGATTTCCCACAGCGGGCGATCCCGGTCGAGGCGCCGGGAGATCACGTCGGCGGCCAGCTGCAACAACTCTCGGTCGTCGCCGGGCCGTGGTAAGGCGACGTGCCGTACGTGCCGGCCGAGATCAAAGGTTGGATCGTCCACCCATTCGGGTGCACCGAGGTCGAACGGGCGCGTTCGCAGGCGCTGTCCGAACCGGTCGCACATGCGGATCCGCTGAGCAAGTGTCTCCATCAACGAATCACGGCCTGGGATCGGCCCCTCGATGACCGCGAGACCACCGATAGCCAGACTCACGTTCCGGTCGGCGTCTTCCGCCTTGAGAAATCCCGCGTCGAGGGTTGTCAATTGATCCACGACCGCCACCTCCGAACTATCTGCAACTAGTAGTAACACCATTCTCCGCCGCGGCCGACCGCGGCAGCAGGGCCGAAAGTCCCAAGCTAAGGCGGCATCTTGCGGCCAAATGCGCTGCAGCAAAAGCATGCTCAGCGAACCAACGGCCTGTTGACGGCCGTCTGCCAACTGTTCGCGACGCTCGCCCAGACGGTCTTTAGCCATTGTGGTCATCCGCCCCAAGCATCCCTTGCCCGGTTGCCCACCACTAATTTAAATGATATTATTCATTTAAATTAGTGGTGGGCAAGAGCAAGCCTCGAGCAAAGAGGAAACCGGAGACCGTCATGTTGGACATGGTGAAGAAGCACGATCATCGCGAAGGTAGCGATGCTTCATGGACAGACATCAGCGACGCGGTCGCGCTCCTCGATGCGAGAGCAGCTATGAGTCCCGTTGCTGTGAATGCCCGGCATCTCCCGGATGACGAGGTCATCGGTGCGGTCCTCGCTCTGGCCGTCCGGGCACCGTCCATCGAGAACACCCAACCGTGGCGGTGGCGGGTGGATCGTGCGAGCCTGCACCTCTTCACCGATTCACGCATGCGGTTACCCAACGCCGACCCGGATGGCCGAGACATGATCTTGAGTTGCGGTGCAGCGCTCAACCATTGCGTCATTGCCCTGGCGGCGATGGGTTGGCTCGCCGACGTACATCGCCTGCCCGATCCGGCCGACCCCAGCCACCTCGCCGCCATCGAGGTATCCCCCTGCGCGCCCGATCGCACCGACATCACGCTGGCCACAGCAATCCCGCAGCGCCGAACCGACCGACGGACCTACAGCGCCCGGCCGGTTGCGGCGAGCGATATCGCCTCGCTGGCTGCCGTGGCTGCTCGAATGGGAGTGCCGCTGCGCCAGGTCGATGCCTTGAAGAGGCTGCACGAGATCGTCAAGCGAGCTGCATTGGCTCACGCGACCGACCGCGATTACCTCGTCGAACTCGCCAGGTGGAGTGGGCGATACCGGTCCCGGGCCGGTGTACCGGCTCGCAACACAACCGAACATGATTGTGGCGCACCGATACCCGGCCGCATCTTCGCGGGACCGGCCCTGGCGCAGCCGCCGGGCGCCTCACCCGCAGATGACAATGCCGTCATCCTGATGCTCGGCAGCGAAGCGGACGACCGTCTGGGTCAGCTGCGCGTCGGCGAGGCGACCAGCGCGCTCCTGCTGACCGCGACGGCGATGGGAATGGCCACCAGCCCGATCACCGAACCCCTGGAAATCCCGGGAACACGCGACGCCGTCCGCGACGAGGTGTGGTGTGCGGGAGGGTATCCCCAGATGCTGCTACGGCTGGGCTGGGCGCCAGACACCGCGGCCCCGTTGCCGCCGACGCCGCGACGCCCGCTCTCCGACGTCGTGCAGTGGTCACGCCAAACCGAGCAACAGCCTTTGTAACAGCTGAACATCTGAGCCAATTGGCGACGGCGGTATTGAACGATGCGGGGCGGCCGGCGCGGGTACGCGGACCGAAACCGTCAGCTGACGCAAGCTTGCTTGAAAGCTGCCTCGAAACTGACATTGACTAATGTCACCATTTGTTATTGACTGCGTGACATGGCGGACGGCGTTCCGGCCCGCGGGTCATTGCGGTCCCGCGGCGCGGCAGCGGTAAGTGCGTACACCCTGCGGCCGGTCACGGGCCTGATACCCCCGGAGCGGGCATGGGGGTTATGGCTGTCGCGCCAGATCGTCGCCCGGATCATGGGTACGTTCGGCCCCTCGCTGGCGGGCACCCGCGTCGAACACGTCGATACGAAACTGCCCGACGGGCGCCGCGTCAAGGGTGAATGGGTATACGGACCGCGCACGCCGACGAGCGAGGCGCAGCGGTCGTCCACAACCGGGGAAGCCATCTACTACGTGCACGGCAGCGGTTACGCCGTGTGTTCGCCGAAAACCCACCGGCGATTGACATCCTGGCTCTCATCCTTGACCGGCCTGCCGGTGTTCAGCATCGATTACCGACTCGCGCCCCGCCACCGCTTTCCCACCGCGGCCGACGACGCACGGGCGGGCTGGGACTGGCTGGTGCAATCGTGCGGTGTGTCGCCGAAACAAATTGTGGTCGCGGGAGATTCGGCGGGCGGACACCTGGCCGTCGACCTGTTACTGCAACCCGAGATCGCCGCCGATCACCCCGCCGCGCTGGCGCTGTTCTCCCCGCTGTACGACGTCACCTTCGCGCTGTGCCTCGCCCGTGAACGGATGCGTCGCGATCCCGCGATCCGGGCGGTCGACGCGGCTCGCCTGGTCAGCATGTATCACGCCGGAGTAGACCCCGCCCACCAGCGGCTGACACTCAATGTGGCCGGCGGACCGCCGCTTCCGCCGACCCTCATCCAGGCCGGCGGAGCCGAGATGCTGCAAGACGACGCCCGACAGCTTGCCACCGACATCCAAACCGCGGGCGGCCGATGCGAACTGCAGATCTGGCCGCACCAGGTGCACGTCTTTCAGGCACTGCCACGCATGACGCCCGAAGCCGCCAAGGCCGTGGCCTACGTCGCGCGGTTCATCGCCCACGCGTTGCAGGATGCGCGCGCCGTGACTCAGGAGGTGCACTGAGGGATGTTGGACAGATTGCTGGGTAGGTCGAAACCCAGCCGCGCCGCGTCGGCCGTGGTGACCGGCGCCGGAAGCGGCATCGGCGCGGCCTTCGTCATCGAACTCGCCCGCCGCGGCGGCGCTGTCGTCTGCAGCGACATCGACGAAGCCGCCGCCCAACGGACGGCCGACACGATCACCGAACAGGGCGCCAGGGCCATCGCCATCCGTTGCGACGTCTCGAAGTTCGAGGATGTCCAGGCGCTGGCCGAGCAATCGCAGGCCTGGTTCTCCGGGCCGCCGACGTTGGTGATCAACAACGCCGGTGTCGGTGCCGGCGGCGCGGCCATCGGCGATGCGCCGCTGGACGATTGGCGGTGGACGCTGGGCATCAACCTGTGGGGGCCCATTCACGGCTGCCATGTGTTCACCCCGATCCTGCGGGGTCCGTCGCACGCTGCCCGCGGCATCATCAACGTCGCCTCGGCGGCCGCGTTCGGCGCGGCCCCGGGCATGGCCGCCTACAACGTCAGCAAGGCCGGCGTGCTGTCACTTTCGGAGACTTTGGCCGCCGAATTGGCCGGCACCGGGGTGAGGGTCACGGTGTTGTGCCCGACCTTCGTGAAGACCAACATCGTCGAGTCGGGGCGCATCAGCGAGGAATCCAGCCAGCTGGCCAATAGATTGATGCGCTGGACCGGATTCTCGGCGGACAAGGTCGCGCGGATCTGCCTGGACGCGCATGACCGGGGCGAGCTGTACTGCATGCCGCAACTCGACGCCAAGATCGGCTGGAACATCAAACGCATGGCCCCGCAAGCCTATACGCGCGCAGCTGGCCTGATATCCCGAATCAACCTGCCCTGATCACCCAACGCAAAGGAGCTCCCGGTGGCCATCGACATGGAAGCTATGCTCGCCAAGATCAAGGATCGGCAATGGGCCCTCGCCGACATCGATTGGGACGCGCCCGGTGCCGATACCATCCGGCGGGAGTTCCGCCCCAAGCTCAAGGCGTTCATGGCCGATCTGTGCTGGATCGAGAACGTGGGCGCCCGTGGGTTCGCGGCGCTGGCCAAGAAGGCGCCCGACCCGACCCTGGCGGAGATCTACCGGTATTTCCATGCCGAGGAACAACGGCATGCCAACGCGGAGATGGCGCTGATGAAACGCTGGGGGATGCTCGACGAGGGCGAACTGCCCGAGCCGAACATCAACATCCGGCTGGCCATCGAGTGGCTCGACGCGTTCTCCGACAGCATGCCGCTGTCCGTGCTGGGCACCGTCATCCCGATGCTCGAGGTGGCCCTCGACGGCGCACTGTTGAAGTTCCTGCTCGATACCGTGGAAGACCCGGTGTGCCATCAAGTTTTCGAGAAGATCAACAACGATGAATCACGGCACATCGCGGTCGATTTCGAGGTGCTCGACCTGATCGGACACGCCAGGGCACGCCGAATGGCCATCGAACTCGTCGGCCGCATGGCGTCCCCGGGCCTCATCATCGGCATGCTCATGTACGTTCCGCTGCTCAAACGCATCTACGGTGAGATGGCCGAGATGGGACTGGAGCCGGAGCGACTGAACAATGCGGTCAAGCGCTTCAAGCAGCTCGGCGAGCGTGGCGAACACACCTGGCGCGTGCCCACCTACCAGCTCCTCAAGCGGCACGCCACGATGGTCGTTAATCCGCGGCACCCCTATCAGGTCCTGGCCAGTTCGATGGTGTGGCTGTCGGATCGCTATCCCAAAACGCTGCTGAGACCGGTGCCCAGTTGGTTCAAAGAACTCACCTACAAGCCGGCGGCGTGACCATGACAGACGACCGCACCCACGCGGTGCTCATCATCGGGGCCGGCTTCACCGGGCTGGGAGCCGCGATCCGATTGGCCGACACGGGAATCGACGACATCGTCATCCTGGAACGCGGCGACCGGGTTGGCGGAACCTGGCGCGACACAACCTATCCGGGCGCCAGCTGCGACGTCCCCTCGCTGCTGTATTCGTACTCGTTCGTCAAGAACCCCACGTGGTCGCGCACCTACTCTCCCGCCCCGGAGATCTGCCGCCACCTCGAAGACATGGCTACCAGATTCGACATCCGGCGCCACATCCGATTCGGACATGAGGTCAGCGGCCTCGCCTTCGACGAGGACAACGGGATCTGGACCGCAACCACCAAACGCCGCAAGCGATTCCGCGCGCGCACCGTCGTGCTGGCATCCGGACCACTGTCGGACGTCAGCTTCCCCGACATTCGCGGTCTGGACAGCTATCGCGGACACAAGATTCACAGCGCCCGCTGGGACCACGACTACGATTTCGCGGGCAAGCGGGTCGCCGTCATCGGCACCGGCGCCAGCGCGATCCAGATCATCCCCGAACTGGTGAAGCGGGCCGGCTTAGTCAAGGTGTTCCAACGCACCCCCTGCTGGGTGCTGCCGCGCCTGGACACAGCCACCCCGCCGGCCGTGCAGGCCCTGTTCACCAAAGTGCCCGCCGCCCAGCAGCTTGCGCGGCAGGCCATGTTCTGGGGTCACGAGGCGAGCGCCACGGCCCTGGTGTGGGACACGCCGATGACGTCGCTGGCCGCGCGCTTGGGGCGGGCACACCTGCGCGCCCAGGTGAAGGACCCTTGGCTGCGACGCCAGCTGACGCCGGACTTCCGGCCGGGGTGCAAGCGCATGCTGGTCTCCAGCGACTACTACCCCGCCCTGCAGCGCGACAACTGCAAGCTCATCGACTGGCCGATCGCCACCATGAGCCCGGCCGGCATCCGCACCAGCGACGGCATTGAGCACCACCTCGACTGCATCGTCTTCGCGACCGGCTACGACGTCCATCTGACCGGACCGCCGTTTGCGGTCACCGGGCTCGGCGGCCGGTCGCTGGCCGACGAATGGGCCGATGGCGCACAGGCTTACAAGAGCATCAACGTGCACGGGTACCCGAATCTGTTCGTTATGACCGGACCCAACTCCGGGCCGGGGCACAACTCCCTACTGGTCTACATCGAGGGTCAGCTTGAGTACGCGGTGCGCGGCATCACCGCCATCCTCGACAACGACCTGCGCTATCTCGATGTGCGCGAAGAGGTCCAGCGCCGCCACAATGACAGCCTCCAGCGCCGCCTCACCAAGACGACGTGGATGTCCGGCTGCCGCAGTTGGTACCTCACCAAGGACGGATACAACGGGTCGATGTACCCGGGTTTCGCGACACAGTATCTTCGGCAGATGAGGAATTTCCGCTACGAGGATTACCAAGCGGTGGCGCGCCGCACCCGGGCGCTCGCCGCCGCGTCGGGCTGACGCATGACACCGGACCGCCCGCCGCGTCCCGAACCCGGCACCATCGCCAGCGTGCTGTACAACGTGCGGCGCGCGCCCAAGCGCGTTCGGCGCCAATCGCGGGAGTACCGGCAATTGATTGAGACGGCGGTCTCGCAGCTTTTCGACGCGGCGGTCCGCCACCCCCACGGCGTCCCCGCGTCCGGTGAGTACCGGATCGATGACCTGGCCCGGCTGGCCGGCACCACCACCCGCAACATCCGCGTCTACCGCGACCGCGGATTGCTCCCCCCGCCGTTGCGGGTCGGCCGCATCGCATTGTTCAACGACACCCACCTGACCCGGCTGCGACTCATCACCTCGATGCTCGATCGCGGATACAACATCGCCCACGTTCGCGAAATGCTCAGCGCCTGGGAGCAGGGCAAGAACCTGGGCGACGTGCTGGGCCTGGAGACCGCCATCGCGGGCCCCTGGACCACCGAGAAACCGGAGACCATGCCACTGGCCGAGGCGCAGCGACTCGTCGACGACCCGGACGCGTTCGAGCGCCTGGTAGCGCTGCACGTCATCCGGGTCGACGGAGCCCAAGCCACCGTCACCCGCCCCAAGCTGATCGAGGCGTTCAACGAAATCCGCGGCTACGGCGTCAAATTGGAGAAGCTCGTCGACTTACACGAGCAGATCGTGCCCGAAATCGACAAGATCAGCGACATGCTGGTGCGCGCCGGAGCCGAGCACGTGCTGGACCGCATCAAGCCGGGCGAGCCGTTGCCGCCGGATGCCGAGATCGCCGAGCTGATCACGATGCTGGTGCGCTTCCGCACTCAAGCCGTGGCGACGGTCACCGCGACGCTTGCGTCGTCGATCGAGTCCAACATCGAGTCACTAGTGGGCCAGATACTCGCCGACTACCTCGAGTCCAGCTCTTCGGCAGAAACGGCGTCGGGCTAAGCCATATTGGATGGCGAGAGCCTCGTCAAGGGAAAATCGCTGTCAGTGCCCGCTCAGGGTCAGTGTCCCTTCGGTTTTCAGCACCTTGCTGGCGGTGATCCTCTCGGTCTTGCGGGCCTCGCGCTCGAGATAGCGCTGCTTGGATTCGTCGAACTTGTCGGAGGCCTGCTCGAGCTCCTTGACCAACACGGCGAGATCGTCGCGCATCCGCGCGGCCTCCCCGGTGAAGTCTTCGCGTTCGAAGATGCGCCACTTCCTGAGCACCGGCATTACCACCTCGTCGAGATGGATGCGCGGGTCGTAAACACCGCCGACGGCGATGATTACCGCCTTGCGCCGGAATTCGGGCACCGTGAATCCGGGCATCTTGAAGTTGCGCAAGATGCGGTGCACCGACTTCATCGCCTGGTTCGGGGCGATGTCCAGACCCGCCCCGCTGACGTCCCGGTAGAAGATCATGTGCAGGTTCTCGTCGTGCGACACCCGGGCCATCAGCTGCTCCGCGATGGGGTCCTGAGACGCCTTACCCGTGTTGCGGTGGGAGACCCGGGTGGCCAGCTCCTGGAACGAGACGTACATGACCGAGTCGAACAAACTCTCGGCAAACATGTCACCCTGCTGATTCTGCCCCGGGCTGAAGCCCCGGGTCATTTGCTCTAGCCGGAGTTTCTCCAGCTCCAGGGGGTCGACGGCGCGGGTGACTACCAGGTAGTCGCGCAACGCCGTGCTGTGCCGAGCCTCCTCGGCCGTCCACCTGTTGACCCACTGCCCCCAGGGGCCGTCCATGCTGAAGTTCATCGCGATCTCGCGGTGATACGACGGCAAATTGTCCTCTGTGAGCAGGTTCTGCACCATCGCCACCTGCGCGACGTCGGGGAGCCGGCTATGTCCGGGCTCCCAATCCTGACCGTCCAGCGCGTAGAAGTTCTTGCCGTCCGACCACGGGACGTAGTCGTGCGGATTCCACTCTTTGAACATCGACAGGTGGCGGTTGAGCAGGTCCTCGACCACCGGCTCGAGTTCGTGCAGTAGCTGCAGGTTGGTCAGATCGTTAGACACAAAGCCCTCCAGTTATGTGTGCCGTCAAGTAACGCACAATGTATCTGTGTCATGCGGTTACATAAAGATGACACGCCGGAAAGCCGGCGAACTAGGGCCAAAGGTCCCTACGCCGAGGATGGGGCCACCCCGCCGGACGGCCCCGACGGGGCACGAGTCAGTCGCGCAAGCGCTAGTGGCGCGGAACCAGGTAGGGCGCGAGGGTGGAGAGCTTTTCGCAGGTCTCCTCGAATTCACGCTCCGGCGTGGACTCTTCGATGATGCCCGCCCCGGCCCGCAACCATGTCATGCCGTCGCGTTCGTAAGCCGCCCGCAACGTCAGCGCTGCGTCCAGGCCGCCGTCGGCCGAAAACATCACGACCGCACCGGAATACAGTCCGCGCGGTGCGTCGTCGAGGCGCAGGATCGCCTCCACGCCGCCCGCCTTCGGGATGCCAGACGCGGTGACCGCGGGGAAAAGCGCTTCCAGCGCGTCCATCCGGTCGTGCGACGGACTTAGCCGCCCGCTGACCGTGGAGCCGAGGTGCTGCACGCTCCCGCGTTCCCGGACCGTCATGAAGTCGGCGACCACCGCACTGCCGGGTTCGGCGATCTCGGCCATCTCCTGCAACGAGCTTCGCACCGAGATCGCGTGCTCGACAATTTCTTTGGAGTTCGATTCCAGGTCGTCGCGGGCCTGCCGGTCGCGGGCCACGCCGCGACCCAGCGCCCGCGTTCCCGCCAGCGGCTCGGTCACCACGATGCCGTCGTCATGGACGGCCGCGACAAGTTCGGGGCTGTAGCCGACGGCGCGAATTCCGCCCAGCCGCAACAAGAACGACCGCACCGGGGTGTTGTGTCGACGCCCCAGCCGGTAGGTGGACGGGAAGTCCAGCCGGAAAGGCACCTCTAGACAGCGGGAAAGGATCACCTTGTGGTAACGGCCCGCCGCAATCTCGCCGACGGCCGACGCCACCCGATCGCGGTACCGAGACGAGTCGGCGATGACGTCGACGGCGCGAGCCTGCCGCGCCTCCGGCACACCGTCACCCAGCAATCCGAGTACCGCGTCGCGATGCGCCGCGGTCGCGTCCCACAGCTGGACCGCCTCCCGGTCCACCACGATGCGCGTGCGGGGCCAGAACACGCGAGCCAGCGGGGTTCGCGGCGCCAGCCGCTGCTGCAGCCCGTAGCGGTAGACGCCGAACTCGAAGGCGATCCACCCGAAGAGTTGGTCGGTTTCCAGCAACAGCCTGTCGACGGCCTCGCCCAGCACGGCCCCGGGCCGCCCCGACCACTGCTGCCGCTGAACCACCCCGTCCCGGATGACCCGCACCTCATCGCTGTCCAGCTCGACCATCGCGCGCACACCGCTGGCCAGCACCCATTGACCGCCGCGCTCGTAGAGCAGGTATTCCTCGCCGACTCGTTCGGGGAGCAACGCGGCAAGCTCGGCGGCCAGGTCGGCCGGGTCGACGTGCGCGGGGAGGGGAATCGGCGATGACGTGGAGCCGGCGGAACTCGTCTGAACGCTGACCTCGGTCACGGTTAGTAAATGTAGCCTAACCTATGTAGGAAGCGCGCAACTACTCCCCGCAAGCCCCGGCAAATCCGGCCGGCCCACTAAAATTCCCTTCGAGTCAATGCACCAGCGATCCCGAGGGCGGCGCCGGGCTCAACACCACGGCGGCCGGGCCAGTAACAGTTTCCGCAGGTAAACGATGCGGCAAAGCTGGGGTCGCCGGCACCCGCACCCCCGGTGTGCACCTCGACACCCCAAAGACACCCCGAACGTTTCCCCACTGTTTACGTCGTGACCGAACATCGACCGACCACGGTGACGTGACTTCTCCTAAGATCGAGTCGATCCGTGCAAACTCGCCAACCGGGGCTTCAGTAGGGCGCGGAGGCTCGGTGAGTTCCATCGCAGTAGGTAAAGGAGTGGCGCGTGAACTCCTATCTCGACGACTATTCGAGAGCAACGCCATGTTCGTGATCCGGCTTGCGAACGGCGAAGAGGTCCAGGGCGGCGAAAGCGACGAACTCGAAATCAACCAGGAAACCGGCGTGCTTACGGTTTCGCGCGTTGACGGTTTCGAGAAAATCACCACCCATTACTCACCAATGGCGTGGCTGTCGGTGACACACCGCCAGAAGGGCGTCGGGGTCCGGCCGTCGGTTATTTCGTCGGCGCGTTGATTCTGGGCTGACCCCACAGCAAATACACAGCACTTTCCCACCAAATCCACGCCTACCAAACCGCCGGCGTGCGTTCGAAAGATCGCCGGCTACAGGCCTTTGAACAGGGGTTTTTCCGCGCGCCGGCCCGCCGGCAGCGCTTCGACACGCTCGTACTACACGCTTTGCATTCGAGTGGCGGTTTGACACCGGCGGGGATAGGTTTTGCTCGGTCGTCGGGATGTTCGTGGTGGCTCCGCTTGCGGACGGTGCTTTCCCTGATCACCGCACTCATCGAGGAAGGCATCGAATGCTGCAAGAGTTCTGGCAGAACTTCACCCATAACCTGTTCAAGCCGCTCCTGCTGTTCTTCTACTTCGGATTCCTCATCCCGATCCTGAAGGTGCGCTTCGAATTTCCCTACGTGATCTACCAGGGCCTGACCATGTACCTGCTGCTGGCCATCGGCTGGCACGGCGGTGAAGAGCTCGCCAAGATCAGCGCCGGCAGCATCGGGGTGATCGTGGGCTTCATGGTGTTGGGGTTCGTGCTCAATTTCGTGATCGGCGGTCTCGCCTACCTGCTGCTGAATTGGTTGACAACGCTACGAAGAATCGACCGAGCTACGGTCGCGGGGTATTACGGGTCCGACTCGGCCGGCACGTTCGCCACCTGCGTGGCCGTCCTGACGGCCATCGGCATGGCGTTCAACGCCTACATGCCGGTCATGTTGGCCGTCATGGAGATTCCGGGCTGCCTGGTGGCGCTGTACTTCGTGGCGCGGCTTCGCCACCGCGGCATGGACACGGCGGGAAACATGATCGACGAGCCGGGCTACATCGCGCCGGTCAGGGTCGGAGTCGGGCCCGGCACCGCGGCCCAGCCCCCGCACGGCCAGAGCCTCGAGGCCGAGCACGAGCGCGGGATCGAGGAGGAGCTCGAATTCTCCCTGGAAAAGCTCGACCATCCGGACTGGGAGCCCGACCAGAGCCCGCCCCGCACGTCGGGCAAGCGGGTGCCGATCTTCTCGCGGGAGCTCTTCCAAGAGGTTTTCCTCAACCCCGGCCTCGTCCTGCTGATGGGAGGCATCATCATCGGCCTGGTCAGCGGGCTACAGGGGCAGAAGGTTGTCGCCGACGACGACAAGTTCTTCGTCATGGCGTTCCAGGGCGTGCTCTGTTTGTTCCTGCTCGAGATGGGCATGACGGCCTCCCGGAAGTTGAAGGATCTGCGAACGGCAGGCCCCGGTTTCATCCTCTTCGGCCTGCTGGCGCCGAACCTCTTTGCGCCACTTGGCATCCTGGTCGCCCATATCTACGCCTCGCTCACCCACGTCGATTTCAAGCCGGGAACCTATGTGCTCTTCGCCGTGCTCTGCGGCGCGGCGTCCTATATCGCCGTCCCGGCGGTCCAGCGGCTGGCGATACCCGAGGCCAGCCCCACCCTGCCGTTGGCCGCATCACTCGGTTTGACGTTCTCCTACAACGTGACGATCGGGATCCCGCTTTACATCGAGGTCAATCGGCTGATCGGCCATTGGTTCTAGTTACGCTCGATGCGGGCCGGCATCGGCGAATCGTGTTGGGCGACAGTTACTTTGACCGGCCGGGCCGGACCTGAGTCGACGCCCGATCCAGCTGGTTGTTAATTGTTCGTAAAGACGGGTTGAGTCGGCTCGCTGAAGCCCCTGGGTGTCCATTAAGTTCGTGGGCGCCGCGAGTCGCTTGCTGCCGCCCGCTGCGCCGGACTGCGTCGCCAGGAGGCGCCCATGCTTTACGAGTTGTGGCAGAACTTCGTCCACAATCTCTTCAAGCCGCTGTTGCTGTTCTTCTACTTCGGGTTCCTCATCCCGATTCTGAAGGTGCGGTTCGAGTTTCCCTACGTGATCTACCAGGGCCTGACCATGTACCTCCTGGTGGCGATCGGCTGGCAGGGTGGCGAGGAACTCGCCAAGGTCAAACCGGCCGACATCGACAACATCGCCGGGTTCGTGGCGCTGGGCTTCGCGCTGAATTTCGTGATAGGTGCACTCACCTACGTTCTGCTGCGCTATCTGACCCGGCTGCGGCGCGTCGACAGGGCGACGGTTGCGGGCTACTACGGATCGGACTCGGCCGGCACGTTCGCCACCTGCGTGGCCGTTCTGACCAGCGTCGGGATCGCCTTCGACGCCTACATGCCGGTCCTGCTGGCGTTCATGGAGATCCCGGGCTGCCTGGTGGCGCTATACCTGGTGGCCCGACTGCGGCACCGGGGAATGGACGACTCCGGCTACCTGCCGGACGAACACGGCTACACGGCTCCCGTCAAGGTCGGGCCGGGCGCGGCCGCCCAGCGAGAGCGCGCAGAAAGCGTGGACGAGCGAATCGAGCGTGGGATTGAAGAGGAGCTGGAGTTCTCGCTGGAAAAGCGAGAACATCCCGAGTGGGACGGGGACACCCTGCAGCGCAAGAAGGCACCGCTGTTCTCGCGCGCGATTTTGCAGGAGGTCTTCCTCAACCCCGGGCTGATCCTGCTCGTCGGCGGCATCGTCATCGGTTTCATCGGTGCGCTGCAGGGCCAGAAGGTTGTGCACGACCAGAACGAACTGTTCGTCGCGGCGTTTCAGGGTGTGCTCTGCCTGTTCCTGCTCGAAATGGGCATGACGGCGTCCCGCAAGCTACGGGATCTCAAGCTGGCCGGCAGCGGGTTCATCGTCTTCGGCTTGTTGGCGCCCAATGTCTTTGCCACGCTGGGCATCCTCGGTGCCTACTGCTACGCGAACCTCACCGATACGCACTTTCAGCCGGGTACCTACGTGCTCTTCGCCGTGCTCTGCGGCTCGGCGTCCTACATCACGCTGCCCGCGGTGCAGCGGCTGGGAATCCCCGAGGCGAGCCCGACCTTGCCGCTGGCGGCCGCGCTGGGCCTGACATTCTCCTACACCGTCACCATCGGGATCCCGCTGTACATCGAAATCAATCACGCAGTCGCGCACTGGTTCCCAAGCAGCTGAGCACTACCCCAGGACGGTGCGCACCACGGCGTCGGCCAACAGCCGACCGCGCGGCGTGAGGACGAACCGATCGCCGTCGGATACCAGCAACCCGTCGGCGACCGCGCCTTCGGCGCGTTCGATTTCGGCGGCGCTCAGCACGTCACGCGGAAGACCTTGCCGCAGCCGGGTTTTCAACAGCACGTCTTCGGTGTGCAGCGCGTCGGCGTCCAGCCGCTCGAATCCTCCCACCGGCAGCCTGGGAGCGGCCAGCCTCTCCGCATAAGCGTTGGGGTGCTTGACATTCCACCACCGCGTAGCGCCGGCGTAGCCATGGGCTCCGGGTCCCGCACCCCACCACTGGCCACCGTCCCAATAGCCGAGGTTGTGTCGGCATTCGCCGCCGGGCCGCGACCAGTTGGACACTTCGTACCAGGTCATTCCGGCCTCGGACAACCGGGCATCGACCAGCTCGTAGCGGTGCGCGAGCACGTCGTCGTCCGGAGCCGCCAGCTCGCCACGCCGAACGCGTCGGGCCAGCGCGGTGCCCTCCTCGACGACCAGCGCGTATGCCGAGACGTGATCGACGCCGGTCTCGATCGCCGTCTCGACCGAGCGCAGCAGATCGTCGTCGGACTCCCCCGGCGTCCCATAGATCAGATCGAGACTGACGTGCTCGAAGCCCGCATCCAACGCTTCGCGTGCGGCGGCGGCCGATCGGTTGGGGGTGTGAATGCGGTCGAGGACTCCCAGCACCCTGGGTGACACCGACTGCATGCCGAGCGACACCCGCGTGTAGCCGGCCGCGCGGATGGCGTCGAAGAAGTCCGGCCAGGCCGACTCGGGGTTGGCCTCCGTGGTGATCTCGGCGTCGGGCGCCAGCGCGAAATGCTCACGCACCATGTCCAGCAGCGCCGCCACGCGCGGCCCGCCCAGCAGTGACGGCGTACCTCCCCCGACGAACACCGTGTTCACGGTCGGCCCGGAAAGCCGCTCGGCAGCCAGCTTCAACTCGGTCCGCAGCGCCGCCAGCCATGCGTCGGGGTTCACACCGCCCAACTCGGCGGGCGTGTAGGTGTTGAAATCGCAGTAGCCGCAACGAGTTATGCAGAACGGAACGTGGATGTACACCCCGAACGGCCGCCCGGGGACGGGCTGCAGCTCGGGCAGCTCGACCGTTTCCTCGCGAAGTGCCATGCCAAATGATCCCACGGTGCTCGGTACCCGGCCGCGGTGTCGATCCCGGGACCGCAGTCGCGGCCCGCAGCGTTTTCCTGGCTTTTCTCACCGGCGCGGCCAGCTTAATCCGAATTCCGCTCATCGTGAGCGGATATTTGACCTGGTTGTATGGCCCCCCCGACAGGCATGGCACAATGGACGCGTGACCGTCGCTCAGCCCAGCCTTCGCATTGCGCTCGTGGCGCGGCGGCACATTGATTTCAAGCGTGTTTGCAGCTGTTGCTGTCTCCCTTGATGTCGTAGACCCGCCCACCTGTACGTCCAGCTGGCATCGGATCTGCGCCGCCGATACCACCGGTGAGCTGCGCCTCTATGCCTGCGATGTCGAGAAGGAGTCCTCTTCAATGACCACAGCCCGTCCCGCGAAGCCTCGTAACGAGGGCCAGTGGGCGCTGGGAGACCGGGAACCGCTCAATCCCAACGAAGAGATGAAGCACGCCGGCGCCCCCCTCGAGGTGCGCGAACGCATCGAGAACGTCTACGCCCAGGCCGGGTTCGCCAGCATCGACAAGAGTGACCTGCGCGGACGCTTCCGCTGGTGGGGGCTCTACACCCAGCGCGAACAGGGTTACGACGGCACCTTCACCGGCGACGAGAACGCCGACCTGCTCGAAGCCAAGTACTTCATGATGCGGGTGCGCTGCGACGGCGGCGCGCTCTCGGCCGCCGCGCTACGCACGGTCGGCCAGATCTCGACCGAGTTCGGCCGCGACACCGCCGACATCTCCGATCGCCAGAACGTGCAGTTGCACTGGATCGAGGTCGAAAACGTCCCCGAAATCTGGCGGCGGCTCGCCGACGTCGGCCTGCAGACCGCCGAGGCGTGCGGCGACTGCCCGCGCGTCATCCTGGGTTCGCCACTGGCCGGCGAGTCGCTCGATGAGGTGATCGACCCGACCTGGGCGATAGACGAGATCGTGCGTCGCTACATCGGCCAGCCGGACTTCGCCGACCTGCCGCGCAAGTACAAGACCGCGATCTCGGGTCTGCAGGACGTCGCGCACGAGATCAACGACATCGCATTCATCGGCGTCAACCATCCCGAACATGGGCCCGGCCTGGACCTGTGGGTCGGCGGCGGCCTGTCCACCAACCCGATGCTGGCCCAGCGGGTCGGCGCCTGGGTGCCGCTGGACGAGGTGCCCGAGGTGTGGGAGGCCGTGACGTCGATCTTCCGCGACTACGGCTACCGGCGACTGCGGTCCAAGGCCCGGCTGAAGTTCTTGATCAAGGACTGGGGCATAGCCAAGTTCCGTGAAATTCTCGAGACCGAGTACCTCAAGCGGCCGCTGATCGACGGCCCCGCCCCCGAACCGCTCAAGCATCCGATCGACCACATCGGGGTGCAGCGGCTCAAGAACGGGCTCAACGCCGTCGGGGCGGCTCCGATCGCGGGACGGGTCTCGGGCACCATCCTCTCGGCCGTGGCCGACCTGATGGACCGGGCCGGCTCGGACCGGATCCGGTTCACTCCGTACCAGAAGCTGGTCATCCTCGACATAGCCGACGACAAACTCGATGACGCGCTCGCGGGCCTGGAGGCGCTCGGGTTGCAAACGAAACCGTCCCAGTGGCGCCGAAATCTGATGGCCTGCACGGGGATCGAGTACTGCAAGTTGTCGTTCGCCGAAACCCGGGGCAAGGCTCAGGTCTTGGTGCCCGAGTTGGAACGCCGGCTCGAGGACATCAACTCTGTGCTCGACGTACCGGTCACGGTCAACATCAACGGCTGTCCGAACTCGTGCGCGCGAATTCAGGTGGCCGACATCGGTTTCAAGGGTCAAATGGTCGACGACGGCCACGGGGGCTCCGTCGAGGGCTTTCAGGTGCACCTGGGCGGCAGCCTCGGGCTGGACAGCGGATTCGGGCGAAAGCTGCGCCAGCACAAGGTCACCAGTGACGAGTTGGGCGACTATATCGACCGGGTGGTACGCAACTTCATCAAAAACCGCAGTGCGGGAGAACGGTTCGCGCAGTGGGCGATTCGGGCGGATGAGGACGATTTGAGATGAGTGAACGGGCAACGAAACGGACCGAAGCCGAACTGCGGGAACTGGCGGCGCGCGGCGCCGCGGAGCTCGAGGGCGCCAGCGCGACGGAGGTGTTGCGGTGGACCGATGAGCATTTCGGCGGCATCAACGGGCCCCGCGGCTGGGCGACCTGCAACTACGTGTTGACCTCCAGCATGCAGGAGGCCGTGTTGATCGATCTGGCTTCCAAGGTTCGGCCGGGTGTACCGGTAGTGTTCCTGGACACCGGCTACCACTTCGCCGAAACCATCGGGACCCGGGACGCGGTCGAGTCGGTCTACGACATCCACGTCCTCAACATCACCCCCGAGCAGACGGTGGCCGAGCAGGACCAGCTGCTGGGGAAGAACCTCTTCGAGCGTGACCCGGGCGAGTGCTGCCGGTTGCGCAAGGTCGTGCCGCTGCGCAGGGCCCTCAGCGGATACTCCGCCTGGGTGACCGGGTTACGCCGGAGCGAAGCGAAGACCCGTGCCAACGCCCCGGTGATCGGCTTCGACGAGGGCTTCAAGCTGGTGAAGATCAACCCCTTGGCGACGTGGACCGACGAGGACATGCAGAACTACATCGACGACCACGGTGTGCTGGTCAATCCGCTTGTCTACGACGGATATCCGTCGATCGGCTGCGAACCGTGCACGGCCAAGCCGCTCGCGGGTGCCGACCCGCGCAGCGGGCGCTGGCAGGGGCTGTCGAAAACCGAGTGCGGGCTGCACGCCTCGTAACGGAGAGCGGGCGTTACGCCGACGTCAGCGTGGCTTGATCCTCGCCGGCGCCGGCGGGACGGTCGTTGCCGTTGTCCGCCGAGTTAACCGCAAGGGACGGGATTCGGGTCGCGCGCACGTAGACGGTGTCCCCCTCGCGCAGGGCCAGGGCCTCGGCGTCGCCGCGCGTGATCTGGGCGGTGAACGCCCCACCGGTGGCGGCGCTGGTCAACTCCACCCGCACCTCGAAGCCGAGCACGACCACGCGGTCGACGGTGGCGCGCACCACCCCGATGGACTCTGCGGTGCCATCACCGCCCGCGATGGCCATTTCGGGGTTGCGGCCCACCCGGATATCGTGCGGGCGAACCAGATTGCCGTTCAGGGTGGATACCGCGCCGAGGAACGACATCACAAAGGCGCTCGCCGGTGCGTCGTAGACCTCGGTCGGCGATCCCACCTGTTCGATACGACCGTGGTTCAGCACGGCGATGCGGTCGGCGACGTCCAACGCCTCCGCCTGGTCGTGGGTGACCAGAACAGTGGTGACGTGCACCTCGTCATGAAGGCGACGCAACCACGCGCGCAGGTCCTCGCGCACCTTGGCGTCCAGCGCGCCGAACGGCTCGTCGAGCAACAGCACCTGCGGGTCGACCGCCAGCGCCCGCGCGAGCGCCATCCGCTGTCGTTGACCGCCGGAGAGCTGATTGGGATAACGGTTCTGAAATCCGCTCAGCCCCACCACTTCCAACAGGTTGTCGACCTTGGCCTTGACCTCCGCCTTGGGGCGCTTGCGGATCTTCAGGCCATAGGCGACGTTGTCGCGGACGGTCAGGTGCTTGAACGCGGCGTAGTGCTGGAATACGAACCCGATGCTTCGCCGCTGCGGCGGCACCCGCGTGACGTCGTGACCGTTGATGGTGATCGTCCCGCTGTCGGGTTGATCGAGTCCGGCGATGGCCCGCAACAGGGTCGACTTGCCGGAACCACTAGGGCCCAACAGTGCCGTCAGCGAGCCCGAGGGCACGACGAAGTCCACGTTGTCCAGGGCCACGAAGTCGCCGTAGCGCTTGTAGGCGTTGCGCACGACGATGGCTTGGTCGACGGACCGGCTGTCGTTGTCTGTCATATCCGAGTCTCCATGTCAGGCTACCTGGCCGCTCTCGCCCGGCGGATGTCCAGAATCACTTGGAAGATCAGGACCAACACCGCGACGCCCATCAACAATGTCGACAGCGCGTAGGCGCCGTACTCGGCACCGCGGTTATACCGATCCGAGACCAGCAAGGTCAGGGTTTGGGACCTTCCCGGGAGGTTCGACGACACGATGATGACCGCACCGTATTCGCCGAGGGTGCGGGCGATGGTCAGCACGATGCCGTAGGTCAGACCCCACCGGATCGAGGGCAGGGTGATCCGCCAAAAAGTCTGCCACCAGCCCGATCCCAAGGTCGCGGCCGCCTCCTCCTGGTCGGTCCCCAATTCGTGCAGGACCGGTTCCACCTCGCGCACAACGAAGGGCAGGGTGACGAAGATGCTGGCAAGGACGATGCCGGGCAACCCGAAGATGATCTTGAATCCGAGGTCGTTTTCCACGAAGCCGAATGCGCCGGCCGATCCCCACAACAGGATCAGGGCAACGCCGACGATGACCGGCGACACCGCGAAAGGCAGATCGATGACCGCCTGCAGCACGCCCTTGCCACGAAACCGATTGCGGGCGAGCACCAGAGCGGTGGGAATGCCGAAAACTACGTTCAGCGGCACCACGATGGCAACCACCAGCAAGGTCAGGTTCAGCGCCGAGATCGCCGCGGGAGTGCTCACCCAGTCGAAGAACTGGCCAAAGCCGGGCCGAAACGTCCGCCACAAGATCAGGGCAACCGGAACGACCAGCAATACGAAAAGGTATGCGAGCCCGACGAATCGGATCAGGTATCGAACCCTGGGCGATGAGGTCACGCCGCCAACTCCTCACGCTTGGCCGCGCGTCCGCCCACGATCCGCAGAATGAACAGCACCACAAACGAAATCGACAGCAAGACGATGGATATCGCGGCGGCACCGGTGCGGTCGTCGTTCTCGATCAGGGTGCGTATCCACTGCGATGACACTTCGGTCTTGCCCGGTACCGCGCCACCGATCAGGACCACCGACCCGAACTCGCCGATCGCTCGTGAGAAAGCCAGGCCCGCGCCGGACAGCAAGGACGGTGTCAACGACGGCAGCACGACAGAAGTGAAAACCTTTGCGCCGCTGGCACCCAACGACGCGGCCGCCTCTTCGGTCTCCCGATCGATTTCCAGCAGCACCGGCTGCACGGCGCGCACCACGAATGGCAGCGTGACGAAGGCCAGCGCCACGGCCACGCCCCACGCCGTGTGCTGCAGATGCAGGCCTACCGGGCTGTTGTTGCCGTAGAGGGCCAGCATCACCAGGCTCGCGACGATGGTGGGCAGCGCGAAGGGCAGGTCGATGATCGCATCGACGAGCCGCTTGCCGACGAAGTCGTCCCGCACCAGCATCCACGCGATGATCAGGCCGAACACCAGATTCACCAAGGTCACCCCGGCGGATATGGTCAGGGTGACCCGGAACGACTCCAACGCGGCGTTTGACGTCACCGCCAACCAGAAGGCGTGCCACCCACCGCCCGCGGCCTGCCATGCGATGGCGGCCAGCGGCAGCAGCACGATCACCGAAAGCCACAGCGTTGCCACTCCCACCCGCAGTGACGTGGTACCCGACCAGCGACGCCCCGAATTCGCTTGGCGGTGCCCGGCGTCACCGGCCGGGTGACCGAGCTCCGGCCTGATTGCCTGAGGGTCGGGCGTGATCGCGGCCGTCATCCGGTGGCCTGCATGTAGATCTTGGTGATGCTGCCGGTGGTCTTGTCGAACAACTGCGGGTCCACCGCGCTCCAGCCACCGAGGTCGGCAATCGTCCACAGTTTCGCCGGCGCCGGAAACTGATCACGGAATTCGGCGGCGATGGCCGGATCGACCGGCCGAAAGCCCGCCTGCCCCCACACCTTCTGCGCCGTGGCCGTGTACTGGAAATTCTTGAAGGCGACCGCGGCGTCCAGGTGCGGGCTGGTTGTTACCACCGCAACCGGATTGTCGATTTTGAAAGTCTGCGGCGGGTTGATGTGCTCAACCGGTTTGCCTGCGCGCTCGGTGGCGATCGCCTCGTTCTCGTAACTGATCAAGACATCCCCGCTGCCCTGAACGAAAACATCGGTGGCCTCCCTCCCCGAACCGGGCCGCAATTTGATGTGTTCATGCACCAGCTTGCTGATGAAGTCGACGCCGGCTTGGGTGTTGCCGCCGCCTTCGCTCTTGACGGCGTACGGTGCGAGCAAATTCCACTTGGCCGACCCCGAGCTCAGCGGACTGGGCGTGATGACCTCCACCCCCGGCCGCAGCAGGTCATCCCAGTCCTTGATGTTTTTGGGATTGCCCTTACGCACCACCAGGGTTACCACCGACCCGAACGGAATTCCCTTGGTGGCGTCGGTATTCCAATCTTTGGATACCTTGCCGGCCTTCACCAATCGCGTGATGTCCGGTTCGACCGAGAAGTTCACGATGTCGGCCGGCTTGCCGTCGACGACTCCGCGCGACTGGTCGCCGGAGGCGCCGTAGGAGGTGATCACCTGGATGCCCTTGCCCTCCTCGGCGGCGTTGAAGGCGGGGACGACCTTGCTCCAGCCGGGTTCTGGGACTGAATAGGCCACCAGCGTGATACTGGTGCGCGCATTGGTCGGGCCGCCCCCGCCCACGACGTCACTGGCGCCGCCACTACACCCCGAGATGACTGCGACGATGAGGGCGAGCGCACTCACCGGCCGCCAGCGCGAAGCGATGTCGTGGAGCATTCGGGCCTTCCAGTACGGGGACTTAGGTGATAGTGGTCCCGTTGCTGCGGAAAGGCGCCTAAACGACTGGGAGGCCTGACGAACCCCATACCAGACCGCACACGGGATTGGCGGTCAGCGACAACAGTGCACGAAGACATGGCGTTCTACGACACCGGATGTCACGTGCATGGCGGGAAGCCTAACAGGAATCGCCGGGCCCGCCACCGCTCGCGTCGCCGTGCGCGCACGCCGCGCGAAGTCGCGCAATCAGTGCGTTAGCCACCACGCGACGATCACCAGCACCACGAGCGAGACCAGAATCAATGTCACGTGTGACCGAGGCATAGGCGTTACCCGGGCGCCTCACCGGCGTGGCGGGCCCGGCGCATCAGGGCGATGCTTTTGCCGAGCAGGCCATCGAGCAGTCCCGCCGTGACCGCGGCCATTACCAGCACAACCGGCATCACCACCATGGCCTGGAGTACGAAAGCGAGCCCGGAAAGCCACAGCTCGTTGCCGTCCCACCAATTCAGGAAAGCGGTCACGGGGCTCACCCTATTCGGCTCTGCAGCCGAAAACCAATGTGCCAAGATCGGCCCATGTCCCCCCCGACGTCCCCACCCGCGGCAACGGCCTGCCTGATCGCCGGCGGCGGCCCGGCGGGCATGGTGCTGGGCCTGCTGCTGGCACGCGCCGGTGTAGACGTCACGGTGATGGAAAAGCACGCCGACTTCCTGCGTGATTTTCGCGGAGACACGGTGCACGCGAGCACCTTGCGACTGCTCGACGAACTGGGTCTCGGCTCACGATTCGCGGAAATTCCACATCGCCTCATCGACACCGTCCACATGGAGATAGAGAACGCACCGCTCGGCCTCGACCTGACCCGCCTTCCGGGGGCGCACAAGCACATCGCACTGGTGCCGCAATGGGACTTCCTGGAGCTGGTGGCCACCGCCGCCGAGGCAGAACCGAGCTTCCGGCTGTTGCGCAGCACCGAGGTGATCGGCGTCATCCGGGACGCCGACCGCGTCGTCGGCGTCACCTACCGAGACCCGGCCGGCGAGCTCAAGGAGATGCGCGCCGAATTGACCGTGGCCTGCGACGGTCGCTCTTCGACGGTGCGTTCCTCGGTCGGCGTCACACCGCACAGCTTCGGCGCGCCCATGGATGTGTGGTGGTTCCGGTTGCCCCGCCACCCCGGCGATCCGCGGGGTCTGGCCGGCGTGTTGCGGGCCGGACACGCCGTCATCGTGATCGATCGCGGCGATTACTTCCAGATCGCCTACATCATCCCGAAGGGAACCGACGCCCGGCTGCGGTCGGAGGGCGTCGAAGCGCTGCACCGAGCGCTGGTCGGCATGGTGCCCTGGCTCGGTGACCGCGTGCAGACGCTGACGTCTTTCGATGACGTGAAACTGCTTGACGTACAACTGAATCGGCTTCGCCGCTGGTATGCCGACGGCGTCTTGTTCATCGGCGACTCCGCGCACGCGATGTCGCCGGTCGGCGGGATCGGCATCAACCTGGCGGTGGCCGACGCGGTGGCGGCCGCCCGCATTCTGGCCGACGCGCTGCGGGCGGGACGGGTGCCCACCCGGCGACTCGCCCGCGTGCAGGCGCGCCGCTGGTTTCCCACCGCCCTGCTGCAGACCGCGCAACGGTTGATCCATGCCAACGTGATCGCCGCGGCGGTAGGCGGAAACGCCCGGCGTGCGCCGCTGGGCGTGCGGCTGGTGGGCCGCTCGCCGGCGCTGCGGCGAGCACTGGGCTATCTCGTCGCGATCGGCCCGCTTCCGGAGCACGCGCCGAGGTTTGCCCAGCGCCGCGGGTGACCCGAAGTGGCGCCACGTCGGCGAAAGAATGGACGCCGGACCGCTCAACAGATGATGATGTCGGGATGGTCCTGCACGCCCAGCCCGACGACCAGCCCGCCGACGCCATGCCCGAGGAGGCATTTCAAGCGGAGGCGGCGGCCTTGCCATCGCCGATCGACTTCAGCGCACCGGCGCCGCTGGCTTCGAGCGGGGCACTGCGGAACCCGTTCCCGCCGATCGCGGACTATGCGTTCTTGTCCGACTGGGAGACGACCTGCCTGATCTCCCCGGCCGGCTCGGTCGAATGGATGTGCGTGCCGCGCCCGGACTCCCCCAGCGTCTTCGGCGCCATCCTGGACCGCAGCGCCGGCCATTTCCGGCTCGGCCCCTACGGCGTTTCGGTGCCCTCGGCCCGCCGCTACCTGCCCGGCAGCCTGATCATGGAGACGACGTGGCAGACCCACACCGGGTGGCTCATCGTGCGTGACGCGCTGGTGATGGGGCCGTGGCACGACATCGAGCGCCGGTCCAGGACCCACCGCCGCACGCCGATGGACTGGGACGCCGAGCACATCCTGCTGCGTACGGTGCGCTGCGTGAGCGGCACCGTCGAGCTGATGATGAGCTGCGAGCCCGCGTTCGACTACCACCGCGTGGGCTCCACCTGGGAATACTCGGCCAACGCGTACGGCGAGGCGGTCGCGCGGGCCGCCAAGCAGCCCGATGCCCACCCGACCCTGCGGCTCACCACCAACCTGCGGATCGGGCTGGAGGGCCGCGAAGCCCGCGCCCGCACCCGGATGAAGGAGGGCGACGACGTGTTCGTCGCCCTGAGCTGGACCAAGCACCCGGCGCCGCAAACCTACGAAGAGGCCGCCGACAAGATGTGGCAGACCACCGAGTGCTGGCGGCAATGGATCAACATCGGCAACTTCCCCGACCACCCGTGGCGCGCCTACCTGCAGCGCAGCGCGCTCACACTGAAGGGGCTGACGTACTCGCCCACCGGGGCGCTGCTGGCGGCCGCCACCACCTCGCTGCCGGAAACGCCGCAGGGCGAACGCAACTGGGACTACCGCTACGCCTGGGTGCGCGACTCCACGTTCGCGTTGTGGGGGCTGTACACCCTCGGACTGGATCGGGAGGCCGACGACTTCTTCGCGTTCATCGCCGACGTCTCCGGCGCCAACAGCAACGAACGCCACCCGCTGCAGGTGATGTACGGCGTGGGCGGCGAACGCAGCCTGGTGGAAGAAGACCTGCACCATTTGTCCGGTTATGACCACGCCCGGCCGGTGCGCATCGGCAACGGCGCCTACGACCAGGTCCAGCACGACATCTGGGGCTCCATCCTCGATTCGTTCTATCTGCACTGCAAATCCCGTGAGCAGATCCCGGAAAGCTTGTGGCCGGTGCTCAAGAAACAGGTGGAAGAGGCCATCAAGCACTGGCGGGAGCCCGATCGGGGCATCTGGGAGGTCCGCGGCGAACCGCAGCACTTCACCTCGTCGAAGGTGATGTGCTGGGTGGCGCTCGACCGCGGGGCGAAGCTGGCCGAGCGGCAGGGCGAGAAGAGCTATGCCCAGCAGTGGCGGGCCATCGCCGAGGAGATCAAGGACGACATCCTGCAACACGGGGTGGACTCCCGCGGGGTGTTCACCCAGCGCTACGGCACCGACGCGCTGGACGCCTCACTGCTGCTGGTGGTGCTCACGCGATTCCTGCCGCCGGACGACCCCAGGGTGCGCAACACGGTGCTGGCCATCGCCGACGAACTCACCCAGGAAGGCCTGGTGCTGCGCTACCGCGTGGAGGAGACCGACGACGGGCTGTCCGGCGAGGAAGGCACGTTCACGATCTGCTCGTTCTGGTTGGTGTCGGCGCTGGTGGAGATCGGCGAGGTGGCGCGCGCCAAGCGATTGTGCGAGCGGCTGCTGTCCTACGCCAGCCCGTTGCACCTCTACGCCGAGGAGATCGAACCCCGGACGGGCCGGCACCTGGGCAACTTCCCGCAAGCGTTCACCCACCTGGCGCTGATCAACGCGGTGGTGCACGTGATCCGCGCCGAGGAGGAGGCCGACGGCTCCGGGATGTTCCAGCCCGCCAACGCGCCGATGTAGCGGCGATCGCAAGCACGGCTGTGGCGATCGCAAGCGCGGCGAAGCCGGCCGAAGCGGGTCGCCACGATCAGGACAAGCCGGGCGAAGCGGGTCGCCACCATGGGATGTATTACCGCGTCAGCTCAGCGCGCTGACCTTGTCTCGCATGACTTGCGCGATGTCCAGCGCGCTGGATCCTTCCTGCGATGCGCCCGGTGAGTTGACAAAGTCGACCTCGACTTCGACGAGGCAATTGTCTCGCACACCGATGCCCCGCGCGGCGGGAACGGATGACGAGACGAAGCCGGGCGCGCTCCACTCCGTCGAAATAGTCGCCGCGACAACGGAAGTGGCGCTTTGGACGTCACTGACTTTCACTTCCAGCGGTAAGGTTCCGCCGACGATGGGCACCGTCTTGCCATCACATTCGTGCCACTGCCTGGAAAACGTCGCGAACAGTGCGTTGGCGTCGGCAGTCGTGGGCAAGCTGATGGCGGCCTCGTCCACCCCGGCCACCGTCGCGGCCGGCACGGCAGCGGGCCGCCACGTCTTGAGCGCAACGCCTTTCACGTTGGCGGATCGGTAGGCGGCCCCCTGCATCATCACCGCTACTCCCAGGCAATCTCCGGGCCAACCGGTATCGCCCGGCAACATCTCCGGCCCGCCGAAAAGCGGGGGGAAACGCGGGTCGATCTCAAGGGGCTCCTTGACCATTCGGGATAGCGCACTCTCGCCCAGCAGCACCCGATTCAGCGTCTGCCCATCAAGGAACCGTGCCGCAAGGTTCGCCGCCGGCCGCGCGGCACCATCGACCGTGGCGGAGCAGCTCATGGTCAACATCAAGAGGGCGAATAGTGTTGCCCACCAACGGCTTCGTCGCCTGCCGGGGCTACGCGACAACGCGGCGACAAACGCGTCCCCAGACACGCCGATGCGACGGATGCTTCCCATGCGCTTCCTGCTCACCTCCTACCTAACCCAAATGTAGGTTCGAGGTGAGGCGAACGCCGTAGGCCACACCGCAAGCACAGCTCAACCCCAGAAATGTCCCAGGTTTCGCCGGTGCCCGCGTCAGCTCAGCGCGCTCACCTTGTCCATCAGCGCGTGCGCGAGTTCGATGGCGCTGCGGTGCACATCGCCGGACCCCTCGTCCGACGGGCTCGTCGAGCCGAAGAACGCCAGCTCGACCTCGACAAGGCAGTTCCCCCGGAGGCCGAGGGCGCGCGCCTCGGGCCTGGGCCCGCTGGAAGGCAAGCCGGGCAATTGGGTGTCGATCGAAAGGGTCGCCGCGAGAACCGAATCGGAAACACGCACGTCGGAAATGGTGTCCAGGAAGACGATCGCGGGGCGGTCGGCGATGATGCTGGGGCGCCCGATGGTCACGGTCGTGCCGTCGCAGTCGCGCCATTGCTGCGAGAACTGTTGGAACAGCGCGGTGGCCCCGGCGGCGCTGGACAGGGCGACCACGCCCTCGGTGACACTGATCACCTTCGCCGGCCCGTGCTGGTTCCACCACGTCTCCCGCGCCGCATTCTTGACGTCGGCGGATCGGTAGGCATCCTTCACCATCATCGAGGCGACACCGACGCAGTTGGCGGGCGAAACTGCGCCGAAGGCCGGCGGCAGCACCTCGGGACCGCCGAACCGCGCCGGGAGTTCGTTCTTGCTTCCGAAGGACTGGCCGAGCAGCTTCGACAGCTCAGCGTCGTCGAGGAGCACTTTCTTGACGGGTTGCCCGGTTACCGGGTGCGGTTTCAGATTCGGCGCGGGCCGCGCGGTGCCGTCGACGGTGCAGCCGGTGGCGAGCACGACGGCCAACAGGCCCGTGAGGATGGTTCGGCGCGTCGACATCAGTTGGTGCTCGAGACTTTTCGCAACATCGCCTGAACGACTTGGATGGACCGGGTCCTGGCCTGCGCGTGCGGCCCGACGGCGACTTTGACGTCAGCGATGACGTCGCCCGTGGTGCCGACTGCCCGCTCGTTCGGGGATGGCGGCGTGTGATGGTTGTCCCACGCGATGACGGTAGCGGAAAGTATCGGTCCGTCGACGCGGACGTCGGTCACCTTCGAGTACAACTCGGTGTTGCTTCGGTCGTGTGTGTACATGGTGACGGTGGTGTCCGTGCAGCGTTGCCATTGCTGAACGAACGACGCGAAGAGTCGTTGCGCGTCGGGCGTGGTCGCCAGCTCGATCGCCGCTGCTGTTGCGCTGGACGCTTGTCTGCCAGAGCCGTAGTTCCAATAGTCCTGCGTCGCAACGCGGCGCACCGGGCCCTTTTCGTAGACGAGGCGCATCGCGGGGGCGAGGGCCCCGAGGCATTCGATGGGGGCGGCGCCACCAGCGTCACGAATCCCGTCGGGCAGCACATCGATACCACCCACCAGCGGCGGACTGTGTGGCGGGAGCTCGTTTCCGACGGCGGCGCTGACCTCGGCGGCGTCCGGTAAGACCTGTGAGAGCACCAACGCGGCTCCACCGAGGGGGCCAGTGCGCGTGGGGGTTCCGGCCACTGTCGTGACGCATCCCGTGCCGAGCAGGCTGAGACCGACAACGCCAATGGCTCGCATCAGCATCACGACTACTTCTTGCCCTTGTCCCCCGCGGCGTCGGTGGACAATGCCGCGACGAAGGCTTCCTGCGGCACGTCCACCCGGCCGATGGTCTTCATCCGCTTCTTGCCCTCCTTCTGCTTTTCCAGCAGTTTGCGTTTGCGGGTGATGTCTCCGCCGTAGCATTTCGATAGCACGTCTTTGCGGATCGCCCGAATATTCTCGCGCGCAATGATTTTCGATCCGATGGCCGCCTGCACCGGCACCTCGAACTGCTGGCGCGGAATGAGCTCTTTCAGCTTGGTGGTCATCTTGTTGCCGTACGCCGAAGCCCCGTCCTTGTGCACGATCGCAGAGAACGCGTCGACGGCCTCGCCCTGCAGCAGGATGTCGACCTTGACCAGTTGGGCCTCCTGCTCGCCGGCCTCCTCGTAGTCGAGGCTGGCGTAGCCGCGGGTGCGCGACTTCAGCGAGTCGAAGAAGTCGAAGATGATCTCGCCGAGCGGCATCGTGTAGCGCAGTTCCACCCGTTCGGGTGACAGGTAGTCCATGCCGCCCAACTCGCCGCGGCGCGATTGGCACAGCTCCATGATGGTGCCGATGAACTCGCTGGGCGCGATGATGGTGGTCTTGACGACCGGCTCGTACACCGTGCGCACCTTGCCTTCCGGCCAGTCCGACGGGTTGGTCACCACGATCTCGCTGTTGTCCTCTTTGATGACCCGGTAGACGACGTTCGGCGAGGTGGAGATCAGATCCAGGTTGAACTCGCGCTCCAGGCGTTCGCGGGTGATCTCCATGTGCAGCAGGCCAAGAAAGCCGCACCGGAACCCGAAGCCCAGCGCCACCGACGTTTCCGGCTCGTAGGTCAGGGCCGCGTCGTTGAGCTGCAGCCTGTCCAGGGCGTCGCGCAGATCCGGGTAATCGGAGCCGTCCACCGGATACAGGCCCGAGTACACCATGGGCTTGGGCTCGCGATACCCCGTGAGGGCCTCGGTGGCGCCGTGCCGGGCCGTCGTCACCGTGTCGCCGACCTTGGACTGGCGGACGTCCTTCACACCGGTGATCAGGTAGCCAACCTCGCCCACTCCCAGGCCGTCGCTGGCCTTGGGTTCGGGCGAGACGATGCCCACTTCGAGCAATTCGTGGGTGGCGCCGGTGGACATCATCAAGATGCGCTCCCGCGGGACGATCTTGCCGTCCATCACCCGGACGTAGGTCACCACACCGCGGTAGATGTCGTAGACGGAGTCGAAGATCATCGCGCGGGTGGGCGCGTCGGCGTCGCCTTTCGGATGCGGCACCAGCCGGACCACCTCGTCGAGAAGGTGAGCCACGCCCTCGCCGGTTTTGCCGGACACGCGCAGCACGTCGTCCGGCTCGCAGCCGATGATGTGTGCGAGCTCGCCGGCGTAGCGGTCCGGGTCGGCCGCGGGCAGGTCGATCTTGTTGAGCACCGGGATAATGGTCAAATCCCGATCCAGGGCCAGGTACAGGTTGGCCAGCGTCTGCGCCTCGATGCCCTGGGCCGCGTCGACCAGCAGCACCGCGCCCTCACAGGCTTCCAGCGCCCGCGACACCTCGTAGGTGAAGTCGACGTGGCCGGGGGTGTCGATCAGGTGCAGGACGTAATCTTCGTCCCCCACTTTCCAGGGCAGCCGGACGTTCTGCGCCTTGATGGTGATCCCGCGCTCCCGCTCGATGTCCATGCGGTCCAGGTACTGGGCCCGCATCATCCGCTCGTCGACGACGCCGGTGAGCTGAAGCATCCGGTCCGCCAGCGTGGACTTGCCGTGATCGATGTGGGCGATGATGCAGAAGTTCCGAATCTGCGCCGGCGCGGTGAAGGTCTTGTCGGCGAAACTGCTGATGGGAATCTCCTGGTCTGGACACGCTCGCGGCCGCTTGAACGTCGGCTCATTGGTATGTCCAGGGTATCTAGGCAGGGTGCCCGAGACATACTTGGACACAATCGCACCCGCGCGCCCGCGTCTATGCTGCGAATATGGCGTCGGCCCGCAAATCCCAGTGGAAGACGTTCCAGCGGTTCGCGGAAAACCTGGTCTTCGATCGGGCCCCGCGGCTGGCCCGGCACGTGCAGAACTCGCAGACCGTGCTGCGCGAACTGCAGCACGCCGTGAAGATCACCGCGAACGTCATCGCCGCCGCCGCGCCGCAACCGCCCGCGGTCACCGCGGGGCGCCCGGTGACCAGCACAAGCTTCCCGACCACGCAGCGCGCGCGCAAGCTGGTCTACGCCCCCGACCTCGACGGCCGGGCCGATCCCGGCGAGATCGTCTGGACGTGGGTGGTTTACGAGGACGACCCGACCCAGGGTAAGGACCGGCCCGTGCTCGTGGTCGGTCGTGACCGCCGCGTCCTACTGGGGTTGATGGTGTCCAGCCAGGAGCGCCACGCCGAGGACCGGGACTGGATCGGAATCGGTTCCGGCGCATGGGATTACGAGGGCAGGCCTAGCTGGGTTCGGTTGGACCGGGTGCTCGACGTTCCCGAGGAGAGCATTCGCCGCGAGGGCGCGATCCTGGACCGCGAGATCTTCGAAGTGGTGGCCGAGCGGCTGCGCGCGGACTACTCCTGGAGCTAGTCGCCCAGCGTGTAACCAGTGCGAAAAACGCCCGCATCTCCGCGCCGAACGCACGCTCGGCGAAGACGCAGTCAGCCCCGCCCGGCGACGATGCGCGGCGTGGAACGGCGTGACGTGGGGGCGCCCCAGCCGCTAAGCGGCGAGGGGGCGAGCCGGGCAGTCAGCCTTGCGTGATGTAGGACTGCAGCTGCTGCTGCTCGGCCTCGAGCTCTTCCATCCGGGTCTTCACCACGTCGCCGATGCTCACGATTCCGATCAGCTTCTTGCCGTCCAACACGGGCACATGGCGCACCCGGTTCTTGGTCATCAGCACGCTCAGGGAGTCGACTGTGTCGGCTTTCGTGCAGGTGGCGACGGTGGTGGTCATGATCTTCGAGATCGGGCGCGACAGCACGCTGGCGCCATGGGTGTGCAGCTCGCGCACGACGTCGCGCTCGGAGACGATGCCGACGACGCCCTCGTCGCCGACGACCACCATGGCGCCGATGTTCTGCTCGGCGAGGCCGGCGAGCAGCTCTTTCACCGTCGCCTCGGGGTTGATGGTCACCACCGCCGCGCCCTTGTTCCGCAAGACGTCTGCAATCCGCATCAAAGGCCTCCAGCTGGTTGTGATCCGCTTCACAACAGGCTACGGCTAACTCGTGCGGCGCAAAAGCCCGACGAGAACCGGTAGCCGATCCGTGTCCATACCCTGACGTCGCCGTTCGAAAACTGGGCGCTCGATCGGTCGGATCGCCGGATTGGGCCACTGGACAGGGGCGCGGCTTGCAAGATAGGGGCCATGATCGAGATCACGCTGCTGGGAACCGGGAGCCCGATCCCGGACCCGAACCGGGCCGGCCCGTCGACTCTGGTGCGGGCCGGCGGGCAGGTGTTTCTGGTGGACTGCGGGCGTGGGGTGTTGCAGCGCGCGGCGGCGGTGGGCGTGGGCGCCGCCGGATTGACGGCGCTGCTGATCACCCATCTGCACAGCGACCACATCGGAGACCTCGGCGACCTCCTGATCACCCGCTGGATCAGCACCTTCGCGCCGGATCCCACGCCGCTGCCGATCATCGGACCGCCCGGGACCGCGGAGACCGTCGAGGCGACGCTGCACGCGTTCCGCCACGACATCGAGTACCGGCTCGCCCACCACGCCGACCTCAACGCGCCACCGTCGGTCGAGGTCCACGAGTACACCGAGGGGGCGGTGTGGGACCGCGACGGCGTGTCGATCCGGGTGGCACCGACCGATCACCGACCGGTGACCCCGACCATCGGGTTCCGCATCGACTATGGCACGGCGTCGGTGGTGCTCGCCGGGGACACGGTGCCCTGCGCCGGCCTCGACCAGCTGGCGGCCGGCGCCGGCGCTCTGGTGCACACCGTGATCCGTAAGGACATCGTCGGCAACATCCCGCAACAGCGGCTCCAGGACATCTGTGATTACCACTCGTCGGTCGAGGAGGCGGCGGCAACCGCGGCCCGCGCGGGGGTGGGCACCCTCGTCATGACGCACTACGTGCCCGCGCTGGTGCCGGGCCAAGAAGAGCAGTGGCGGGCCCTGGCGGCTTCGGCGTTCGACGGGCGGATCGAGCTCGGCGACGACCTGCATCGCGTCGAAATCAACGCGCCGTAACGGTCATTCTCCAATGCCGTTGCGGCGCAACGGCAGCAGCGCCCCGGCCAGCACCAGCCAGGACAGCGCCAACACCCTGGCAACCGGCAGGGTCACGCCCAGGTCCGGCCAGACCAACACCGCCGTCGCCGCTTCGGCGAGGGCGGCGATCACCAGGCCGGCCCAGGCCACCGGGCTCGGCAGCAAACCCCGGCTCAGGCCGGGTCCCGCGATCCCGGCGACCAGCAGGCCCAGGGCCACGATGTGCCCCGGGCCGCCGACCAGAAAGACCAATAGGTACAACGCGCGGACCAACGTCGCGTCCGCGGCGACTTCGGGCCGCGACAGCGGCCAGGCCAGCAAGCCGCACAGCCCCAGCGCGCCGGCAGCCACGACGCCTCCCGTGAGCGCGATCGCGGCCCCCGGCCCGGCGGCGCCGAGCCGGCGCAGCCGGACGCTGACCGTCGCCGCGTAGGCCGCCAACGGCACCGACGCCGCAAACGTCGCCACGGCGATGACGCGCACGGCGACCGGCTCCGCACGGACGTAGGCCACCACCGCGGCCACCGGGCCGTATGGCAACGGCATCACACCGCCCAGGGCGACCCCGACGGCGATCCCACCGAAGAGCACCGCGACACACAGCACGGACAGCAGCAGCAACCACGGGCAACCACGGTGAGACGCAGTGTCGTTCATGGCGTGAACGCTATGCCCGCGCCGGCTAAGCCAGCCGGGTGACCTCCACGACGACGTCGAGATCGGTCGCCCCCTGACCGGAGTAAATGCCTTTCAGGGGAGGGACGTCGGTGTAGTCGCGGCCGGCGCCCACGCCGACGTATTGCTCCGAGATCTCGGTTCCGTGGGTGGGGTCGTAACTCCACCAGCCGCCCGTCCACGCCTGAATCCACGCGTGGCTGCGCCCGTCCACGGTGTCCCCGACGACGGCGTCGCGCTTCGGATGCAGGTAACCCGACACGTAGTACGCGGGAATCCCCATGGCCCGCAACAACATCAGCGACAAGTGCACGAAGTCCTGGCAGACACCCCTGCCCGCGTTCAACGCGTCCAGCCCCGACGAGTGCACGCTGGTGGTTCCCGGGAGATATTCCAGCTCACCGCGCACCCAGTCGCCGGCGGCGGCGACGGCCTCGGCGGGCTGGTGCGACTTGGCGATCTTCTTGGCCACGGACGCAACCTTCTTGCTCGCCGGGGTGTGCCCGGTGGGGCGAAGCAGTTCGTCGAACCGATCGATCACCGCCTCGGACTTGAGCTCACCCCAGTCGACTTCGCTCACCGGCGGTTCCGGCTGCTCGGTCTCGACCACCGACGACGACGTCACCGTGAGGTCGGTGTGCGGCGCGTGCAGATCGAATGCCGTTACGGCGGTGCCCCAATAGTCGATATAGCGATAGGACCGGGTCGCGGGGATCGTTTCGACGCGATTGAGGATGACGTTTTGCCTGGTGTTCGACCGTGGGGTCAACCGGGCTTCGTTGTAGGACGCGGTCACCGCCGACTGGTAGGCGTACCCGGTGGTGTGCACCACCCGCAGCCGCCACATCAGCCGTCCCCTTTCCTGCTGACCAGGCGGCCGCGATCCCCGGCATCCGACCACGCCACCCACGGGGTGACGTGAAAGTACTGCACCGACAACGCTTCTCCGACATCGTGGCAGGTTCGCTGCAGGCCCCCCAGGCGCGTCTCCAGGGACTCCAGCAGTACACCGGGTTGCACGAATTCGAGTTCGCTTCGGGCCTGCCCGAGCAGCCGCTGCGCCTCCCCGGTTGCCCCGATCCGGCTCTGCCGAGAGTGCAGCAATTCGTCGAGGTTGTGTTCGGCGAGCCGCAGCGAATAGAACACCGAACGCGGGAACAACCGGTCCAGCAGCATGAATTCGACCACCCGCCCGGCGTCCAGCACGCCACGGTAGGTGCGCAGGTAGGTGTCATGCGCACCCGCCGAACGCAACAGCGTGACCCACGCCGGGGACGAAGCGCTGTCCCCCACTCGCGAAAGCAACAGCCGCACCGTCATGTCCACCCGCTCGATCGCGCGGCCCAGCACCATGAAGCGGTATCCGTCGTCGCGGGACAGTGTCGAGTCGGCCAGGCCCGCGAACATCGCCGCCCGGCCCTCGATGTAGGACAGGAATTCATGGGGCCCAAGGCGTTTCGCGGCGCGCTCGCGCTCGGCCAGGGCGTGGTAGGTGGTGTTGAGGCACTCCCAGATCTCGCTGGACGTCACCTCGCGCGCCGACTTCGCGTTTTCCCGCGCCGCCGTGACGGCGTCGACGATCGAAGAACCACCCGCAGCGTTGGTGCTGAAGGCCACCAGGTCGGTCAGCGACCAGACGTCGAGGTCGTAGCTGGGGGGATCGATGCCGAGCACGCGCAGCAGCAACCGAGACGCCTGGTCCGGGTCGACGCTGGATTCCTCGAGCAGTTGGTGCAGCACCACATCGAGGATGCGGGCGGTGTCGTCGGCCCGTTCGACATAGCGACCGATCCAGAACAGCGCCTCCGCGTTACGGGCCAGCATCAGCGCTTCGCCCGCCGCTCTTGCTGCTGAAGCTGCTGTTCCTGGGGCGATTCCGTGGGTTGCGTCTGGGTCTGCGAGAAACGCTGCGCGCCGTCCAGCACCGGGTCGGACATCGACTCCGGCAGCGAGCGCACGACTTCCGCCGCGCCGAGCTCATGGTCACCGCCCGAGGTCCGCGACGCCAGCACCCAGGTGTCCTTCGAGCCACCGCCCTGGCTCGAGTTGACCACCCGCGAGCCCTCGACCAGGGCCACCCGGGTCAGCCCGCCGGGCAACACCCAGACGTCGTCGCCGTCGTTGACCGCGAACGGCCGCAGGTCGACATACCGGGGCGCCAGCGTGTTCCCGATCTGTGTCGGCACGGTCGACAGCTCCATCATCGGCTGGGCGATCCAGCTGCGCGGGTCGTCGCGAACCTTCTTGGCGACGGTGGCCAACTCCTTCTCGGAGGCTTCCGGCCCGAACACGATGCCGTAACCGCCGGACCCCTCGACCGGCTTGAGGACCAATTCGTCGATCCGGTCCAGCACCTCTTCGCGTTCGTCATCGAGCCAGCACCGGTAGGTCTCGACGTTGGCCAGCAGCGGCTTCTCCCCCAGGTAGTACTCGATCATCGTCGGCACATAGGTGTAGACGAGCTTGTCGTCGCCCACACCGTTGCCGATGGCGCTCGAGACGACCACGTTGCCGGCGCGCGCGGCGTTGACCAGGCCGGCCACCCCCAGGACCGAGTCGGCGCGGAACTGTAGCGGGTCCAAGAAGGCGTCGTCGATGCGCCGGTAGATGACGTCGACCTGCACCTCCCCCTCCGTGGTGCGCATGTAGACCTGGTTGTCGCGGCAGAACAGGTCGCGACCCTCGACCAGCTCGACCCCCATCTGGCGGGCCAGCAGCGAGTGCTCGAAGTAGGCCGAGTTGTACACCCCGGGAGTGAGCACCACCACGGTCGGGTCGGCCTCGTTGGTGGCCGCGGAATTGCGCAAGGCGCGCAGTAGGTGCGACGCGTAATCGTCGACTGCACGCACCCGGTGGGTGGCGAACAGATTCGGGAAAACCCGCGCCATGGTCCGCCGGTTCTCCATGACATACGACACCCCGGAGGGCGAGCGCAGGTTGTCCTCGAGGACCCGGAAGCTGCCCTTCTCGTCGCGGATCAGGTCGATGCCGGCGACGTGGATGCGGACGCCATTGGGTGGGACGATGCCCATCGCCTCGCGGTGGAAATGCTCGCAGGAAGTGATCAGGCGGCGCGGGATGATGTCGTCGTTCAGGATCTCCTGATCGCCGTAGATGTCGTCGAGATACATCTCGAGCGCCTTGACGCGCTGGATGATGCCGCGCTCCAACCGGCTCCACTCGGCGGCCGAGATGACCCGCGGAACCAGATCGAGCGGAAAAGGCCGCTCCTGACCCGACAGCGAGAACGTGATGCCCTGGTCGATGAACGCGCGACCCAGCGCTTCGGCGCGGGCCTTCAGGTCCGAGGCGTCCGACGGCGCGAGCTCGGCGTAGATGCCCTTATAGGGACCCCGAACGGTGCCGTGGGCGTCGAACATCTCGTCAAATGCCATCGAATAGATGTCTGAGGACGTGTTGTAGCCGCCGAAAATGCGCTCGGCACGCGCGGCGCGCAACCCCCGCCCGGTTTCCTCGAGCTGGCTCGGAAGACTCACTTTTTAGATGCTGCCTCAAATTGACGTTATGGCAGGCCACGGGTTCCCGTTTTGGGAGAAAACGTAACCGACTGATAACCTGGGCAGTCGCTGTGGTGATATCCGGCGCCCCCAACAAACGTCGAAGCGGAGAAGGAACTAGAAGCGTGGCCAACATCAAGTCGCAGCAGAAGCGCAATCGCACCAACGAGCGCGCTCGACTGCGCAATAAGTCCGTGAAGTCGTCGCTTCGCACCGCCGTCCGCGCGTTCCGTGAGGCCGCCCACGCCGGTGACAAGGAGAAGGCCTCGCAGTTGCTGGCCGCGACCACCCGCAAGCTGGACAAAGCGGCCAGCAAGGGCGTGATCCACAAGAATCAGGCGGCCAACAAGAAGTCGGCCCTGGCGCGCGCGCTCAACAAGATCTGACCCGCCCGCTCATCGGTTCCGGTTCGCGGCCAGCTCGGCCACCTTCCTGACCGCCGATTCCAGCGCATAGTCGGCGTCCGCCACGGCTCCTTTGACATTGGCGTTGAGCGCCGCCACCACCTTCATCGCCGCCGCGACGCTGTCGCGCGACCAATACCGCGCCTGCTTCTGGGCCTTCTGCACCCGCCACGGCGGCATTCCCAGCTGCGACGCCAGCCGATAGGGATCGCCCGACAGCGGCCCGACCCGACCGATCGTGTGGACCGCTTCGGCCAGCGCGTCGGCCAGCACCACCAGCGGCTCCCCGCGCATCATCGCCCACCGCAGCGCTTCGGCCGCTCCCGCGACGTCGCCGGCCACCGCCTTGTCCGCGATGTCGAACCCCTTCACCTCGGCTTTGCCGCTGTGATAGCGGCGGACCGCGGCGGCGTTCACGACCCCGCCCGTGTCGGCGACCAGCTGCGAACAGGCTGCCGCCAGCTCCCGCACGTCGGAGCCGACCGCGTCCAGCATGGCGGTGACGGTCTCCTCGTCGACCTTGACGCGCAGCACACGAAACTCCTTGCGGACGAAGTCAATTCGCTCGCTGGCCTTGGTGATCCGCGCGCACGGATGCACAACGGCGCCCAGTGACTGCAACTCGGCGGCCAGCGCCTTGGCCCGCCCGCCGCCCGAATGCACGACCACCAGCATCGTGCCCAGCGGGACGTCGGCCGCGGCCGAGGCGATCACCGCGGCCGCCTCCTTGCCGGCTTCGCCGGCGGATTCCAGCACGACGATGCGCTCGTCACCGAACAGTGACGGACTCAGCAGCTCGGCGAGTTCGTAGGTACTGACGTCACCGGCCCGCATGCGGCTGACCGGAACGTCGTCGATCCCGGCCCGCTGGCGCGCCGCCCGCAATACGTCCGCCACCGCCCGCTCGACCAGCAGCTCCTCGTCTCCCAGGACCAGGTGCAACGGCGAAACCTCTGTCACCCCACGATGGTGTCACGACGGACCGACTACGCCGCCGCGGGATCCACCAGCTTCGACAACCACCAAGCCAGCGCGCAGAGGGCAGCCGTCAACCCGCCCAGGCCAACCGCGGCGGCAAACCAGCGCCGGCCGCGCAGCCTCGTGACCGCCAGGACGATCAGCGCGGTCACCCCGGCGACCAGCACCACTCCCGGCACCCCGGACGGAACGGGCAGCGTTGCCCCGGGCGCGCCCGCCGACCATTGCGCCACCCGCACCACCCACCACAGTTCGGGGCCTGTGAAACGGACCAACACTTGTGCGCCGGGCGGCCACACCACGCTCAGCACGGCCGCCACGCTGCCGAGCACGGTGATCGGCGCGATGACCGGCGCCGCCGCGATGTTGGCGCCCACTGCCACCAGGCTGACCCGCCCGGAGATGCCCGCCACCAGTGGAGCGGTCACGACATGTGCGGCCGCCGCGATCGCCAGGGCGTCGGCCAGCGGCTTGGGGCAGCCTCTCCCCGCCAGGCGCCGCGACCAGACCGGCGCGACCAACACCAACGCCGCCGTCGCGATCGCCGACAGCGCGAAGCCCACGTCGACGGCCAACTGCGGGGCCAGCGCCAGCAAGACCAGCACCGCGGCGCAGAGCGCCGGGATGGCTTGCCGCCGCCGCGAAGACAGCAACCCCGCCAGCCCGATGGCACCCATCACGGCCGCCCGCAACACGCTCGCCGTCGGTTCCACGAGAATGACGAACGCGACCAGCGTCATGGCGGCGAGGACGACGGCCGCCCGGGGACCGATCAGGCGCGCCGAGAACAGCACGGCCGCGCACACGATCGTCACGTTGGCGCCCGACACCGCCATCAGGTGCGTCATCCCCGCCGCGCGAAAGTCCCGGTCGGTCTCGGCGGGAACCGCCGAAGTGTCGCCCAGCACCAGCGCGGGCAGCATCGCCGCCTGGTCGACGGGCAACGCGCCGCGAACCGCGGCGACGAATCGGCCCCGCACCGTGTGCGCCGCCCGGTGCACGGCGCCGGCGGTGCCCAGGGTCGGGTGGCCCGATGCGTTGAGCACAGCGACGGTGAGGTCGCGGCGGGTCGGGCGGCTGATCCGTGCGGTGAACCGCATTGGCCGGCCCACCATCAACCCGTCGGCTTCCGATTCGAACTCCGAGGCACGCGCGAAGACGACCACCCGCCCCGAGATCTGCGCGTCGCGCAGGCGCTGCAGCGTGGCGCGAAACATGAGCCGGCCGCGACCCAACGACACCGGGCTCTCCGTGGGGGTGACCGTCACCGGGGCGGCCGTCCCGAACGCCGCCGTGATCGGGTGGTGATCGACCGCTTCGGCGCGCAGCGCGACCGCAAAGCCGAACCCCGCGCCGGTGACGCCGACCGCGACCAGGCCGGCGCTGACGGCCCGGTGCCTCCCGGTTTCGCCCCGCCGGCACGTGGCGCGCCACACCAGCGCGCCGGCGGCGGCAACCAACAAAAGACAGAACCCCGCGATCACCCGGCCGATCGGCCACCAGATCCCGGCGGCGGTCACCACCCAGCAGGTGAGCCCGGCCGGCACCAGGCGCGCGTCAACGCGTGCCCCCGATTCGGCGCGACCGGATTCCCGCACCGGTGTTCAGACACGGACCAGGGCGCGCAACTTCTCCAACCGCGCGGGCCCGATGCCGTCGACGTCGGCGAGCTGGTCGACGGTGGTGAATTTGCCGTTGGCCTGCCGCCAGGCCACGATCGCGGCGGCCGTGACCGGCCCGATGCCGGGCAGGGCGTCCAAGTCCTCCACGGTCGCGGTGTTGAGGTCGAGCACCTCCCCCGCCTTCGGCTTCCCCGGCCCTGCTCCGGTCCGCGGTGGCGGCGGCTTGGACGTCGGTGTGGAACCGGAGGCCACCGAGCTTCCCAACGCCGCCGGCCGCCCGCGGACGGGCGGAAGCCCGACGACGATCTGCTCGCCGTCGCCGAGCGGACGCGCCATGTTCAGCCCGACGGTGTCCGCGCCGTTCACCGCGCCGCCCGCGGCCTGCAGTGCGTCGGCGACGCGCGCCCCGGGCGCCAGGGTGACCAGTCCCGGGCTGTGCACCAGGCCCACCACGCTCACCACCACTGGCCGGTCGGGGCCGGCACTGGGGTTCGCCGACGACTTGGGGCTCGCCGTCGACGCCTTCTCGACCGGCGGCAGTTTGGCCGACATCACCGGCGCCGGCCGGTCGCGCAGCAGCGTGAACACCGTGACCAGAACGGCCAGCGCGGCCACGATCGCCAACCCGATGGCACCGGCACGCCCCGGGTCGGCGCGCAGCCTGCCCACCCAACCCCTATCCGGCGACACATCGGGCAGCCACCGCGGCAGCAGCGAATTCTGGTCCTCGTCCACCGCCTGCCCGGCCGACGTCGACGCGGCGCCGTCGGGCTCGGCGTCCGGTTCGGCACCGAGTCGCCGCTGCAGACGCTCGGCGGGAAGTTCTGTTCGCATGCGCCGACCGTAGGTGCGCCGACCGCCAGATCGGCCCCCGCCCGGCGGGGCCGCGACCCCGACTGTGGACTAAACCGAGGCTGTGCACAACCGCTGTACGGGATGGGTCAAGATGGAACCAAGAACGCATCGCCAGAACCGGGCATCCCTCCGACGCTGGTAGCCACGTTCACCCCCAGACGACAGGAGATCGCCGTGCAACTGGCGCTCACACCGGAGGAAGCCGCGTTCCGCGACGAGCTCCGCACCATCTACACCACCAAGATTCCGGAGGAGCTGCGCGAGCGGGTGCGCCGGGGCTCGGCGGAGGTGAACCACGAGGACATCGTCACCAGCCACAAGATCCTGCACGAGCACGGTCTGGCGGTACCGAACTGGCCGGTCGAGTGGGGCGGCAAGGACTGGACGGCCACCCAGCATCAGATCTGGGCCGACGAGATGCAGCTGGCGTGCGTCCCGGAGCCGCTGAACTTCAACACCAAGATGGTGGGGCCGGTGATCGCCGAATTCGGTTCGGAGGAAGTCAAACAACGCTTCCTGCCGCCGACGGCCAGCCTCGACATCTGGTGGTGTCAGGGGTTCTCCGAGCCCGAGGCCGGTTCGGATCTGGCGTCCTTGCGCACCACCGCGGTGCGGGACGGCGACAGCTACGTCGTCAACGGGCAGAAGACGTGGACCACGCTCGGCCAGTACGCGGACTGGATCTTCTGCCTGGTTCGCACCGACCCGCAGGCGCCCAAGCGGCAGGCGGGCATCTCGTTTCTGCTGTTCGACATGAAGACCCCCGGCATCACGCTGCGTCCGATCAAGACGATCGACGGCGGCCACGAGGTCAACGAGATCTTTTTCGAAGACGTCCGGGTGCCCGCCAACCAGCTTGTGGGAGAAGAGAATAAGGGCTGGACGTACGCCAAATTCCTGCTGGGCAACGAACGCACCGGCATCGCCGGTGTCGGCCGGACCAAGGTGCGACTCTCCGAGGTGAAGAAACACGCGGCGGCCACCGGGGTGCTGCAGGATCCCCTGTTCGCGGCGCGCCTGGCCGAGGCCGAAAACGAGTTGCTGGCACTGGAACTCACGCAGTCGCGGGTGGTCACGGACTCCGCCAACGGGCAGCCCAATCCGGCTTCGTCGGTGCTCAAATTGCGCGGCAGCCAATTGCAGCAGATCGCCACCGAGCTGCTCGTCGAGGTGGCCGGGCCCGATGCCCTGCCGGCCGACGGCGAAGGCATCGCGTCTCCGGACTGGGCGCAACACAGTGCGCCGCACTACCTCAACTACCGCAAGACGTCGATCTACGGCGGCAGCAACGAGGTGCAGCGCAACATCATCGCGTCCACCATTCTGGGATTGTGAGGCAGCCATGGACTTTCAGTTGACCGACGAGCAAACCCTGCTGCGCGACACGACCCGCGAACTGCTCTCACGCAGCTATGACCCGGAGAGCCGCAACAAGGTGATCGGCTCCGATCTGGGCTGGAGCCGCGAGGTATGGAGTCAGCTCGCCGACACCGGGATCCTCGGCCTCGGCTTCGACCCGGAGGAGGCGGGCCAGATCGAGATCATGGTCGTGCTCGTCGAGGCGGGGCGCCGGCTGGCTCCCGAACCGATCCTGCACGCCGGGCTGGCACCGGGTGCGCTGATCGCCGAGTTGGGCACCGAAGCCCAGAAGGAACAACTCGACGACGTCGCCGCCGGCCAACGACTGCTGGCATTCGCCCACCTGGAACCCGGTCACCGCAAGCCGACCGCGGACGTGGGCACCAAGGCTGTGCGGCAAGGAGATTCGTGGACATTGAGCGGGCGCAAGAACCCGGTGCTCGCCGGCGACTGCGCAGACGCCCTGGTGGTCAGCGCCGCCTTGCCGGACGGCGGCACCGGCCTGTTCCTGGTCGACGCAAGCGCGGTCACACGTCACCCGTACCGGACCTTCGATGGACAGCGCGGCGCGCAGGTCGACTTCGAGGCCACACCGGCGGAACCTTTGGGTGAAGCCGTCGACGCGTCGCAGGCCATCCGCGACGCGGTCATCCGCATCCAGGCTGGGCTGTGCGCCGAAGCGGTCGGGGCGATGGAGGAAGCGCTGCGGCTAACCACCGATTACCTCAAGACCCGCAAGCAGTTCGGCGTCACGCTCAACAAATTCCAGGCACTCACGCAGCGGGCGGCCGACATGTACGTGTCGCTGGAACTGGCGCGCAGCATGTGCCTGTACGCCTCGATGTCGATCGCCGACGGCAATTTCGACCCGGTGATCGCCTCGCGGGCCAAGCTGCAGATCGGTCGCTCGGGCCGGCACATCGCGCAGGAGGCGATCCAGCTGCACGGCGGAATCGGTGTGACGGCGGAATATCCGGTCGCGCACTACGCGGCCCGGCTCACCGCGATCGAACACACGCTGGGCACCTCCGGCGAGCACCTGCACAACCTGATCGACCACATCGGCGACTACGACCTGGCCCGTCTCTAGCGCATGGCCGAGCTCTCCGGCAGAGTCGTCGAGTTCCTGTCAGCCGGCACCCGTACCGGGATGCTCGGTTACGTCGCCGGCGACGGTCGGCCGCTTGTCGCGCCGGTGTGGTTCGTGGTCGACGGGGACCAGCTGGCGTTCAACACCGGCCGCGACACGTCCAAAGGCCGTGCCCTGCAACGCGATCCGCGAGTGGTGATCTGCGTCGACGATCCTCACCCGCCGTATTCGTTCGTTCAGGTGCAGGGCGTGGCGACGGTAAGCGAGGACCCGGCCGACGTGCTCGACGTCGCCACCCGAGCTGGCGCCCGATACATGGGCGCCGACCGCGCCGAGGAGTTCGGCCGCCGCAACTCCGCGCCCGGCGAACTTGTGGTGCGGGTGCGCCCGACCAAGGTCATCGCCGGTTTCGACATCAGCGACTGACGCCGGTGCCGAAGAATCCGAACCGGTTCGCCGCCCGGATCATCCTGGCGTGCCGACGGGTTCGACCGACTCCGGGGCCAGATCCGGCACCTGACTGGCCAGGTACTCGGCGAGCGAGCTGATCGTCGGATAGTCGAAAACCGCCGTGGCGCTGATGGTGAACGCGCCGCCGAACTGGCCGTACAACCGGTTACGGAGTTCGACCGCCATCAGTGAATCGGTGCCGAGGTCGAGGAAGCGGCTGGTTGCGGCGGGCGGTTGCGCAAGCCGCAGGAATTGTTGTACTTCCTGCTGCAGGAATTCCGTCAGGAAACTGACTCGCTCCGCCTCCGGCACCTCGTGCAGCTTCTCGAGCAGCTCGCTGTCGCCGGGTGTCGTCGCCGTGTCGCTCGGCAGCAAGTGGTCGAGAATCGGTGGGCGTGAACCGCGCAGCATCTTCGCGGCACGCTGCCAGTTGGCTTTGATAACGGCCGCCTGCCCCGTTCCGTGGGCGACGATTTCACCGAGCGCATTGAGGGCTGCCGTGGGTTCCATCGAAACCAGGCCTTGCGCACCGAGATTGGCTCGCGCCGCCTCCGAAGCGGCCATGCCACCCTGCGCCCAGGGACCGAAGTTGACACTGGTCGCGGGCAGGCCTTGCGCTCTGCGTTCGGCAACGAGCCCGTCGAGCAGCGCGTTGGCGGTTGCGTAGTTGGCCTGGCCGGGTGAACCGAGCACGCTGGAGATCGACGAGTAGAGGATGAAGAAGTCCAGATCGTCTTTCCTGGTCAATCGGTGCAAATTCCAGGCCCCCAGCGCTTTCGGCAGCAGCGCCGTCCGGAAGCGTTCGACACTCTGCTGCGGCAGCAGCGCGTCGTCGAGTACGCCCGCCAGGTGCACCACCCCCGCCAGCGGCGGCAGCTCCGCCCGGATCCGCTCCAGCAACTCCTCGACCTGGGACTCGTCGCCGACGTCGGCCGCAAGGGTGTGGATCCGGCAGCGGTAGCGCTCAGTGATGTTGGCGATCGTCTGTTGTGCGGCCGCATCGGGTGCGCGGCGGCCGGTCAGCACGATGTCACCGGCACCGAGTTGGGCCAGGTAGGACGCCGTGTGCAAGCCGAGGGCACCGAGGCCTCCGGTGATCAGATAGCTCCGATCGCCCTGCGGCTGCAGCGGATTCGGCATCTGCAGCACGATCTTGCCGATATGCCGCGCCTGCTGCATGCGCCGAAACGCGGTTTTGGCCTCGCTCAGCGGGTAGATCTCGGCGGACAGCGGTGCCCACTCGCCGCTGCCCAACCCGTCGGACACTTCGGCCAGCAGTCGCCGGATGCGCTCTGGGTCTTGCAGAATGGTCCCGTCCAGCGCAACCACTTCATAGTCGATATCGGGACGGGCCGCCGCCATTCGCTCCGGACTCCAGATGTCTCGCTTGGCGATCTCGGCGAAGCGACCGTTGTGGGCGGTGGCCCGCACGGTCGCTTCGACGAAGCCCTCGTTGGTCAGGCTGTTGAGCACCACGTCGACGCCGGCACCGCCGGTGTCGGCGAGGATCTGTTCGGCGAAATCCGTTGTGCGCGAGTCGTACACATACTCGACGCCCAACTTGCGCAGGGTCGCGCGCTTGTAGGCGCTGGCGGTGGCGAAGACGGTCGCCCCGTGCTGCTGCGCCATTTGAATGGCGGCCAGTCCGACACCACCGCTCGCGGCGTGAATCAGCACGCGGTCACCGGGCTTCAGCTGCGCCCAGTCGAACGCGAGCCGGGCCGTGAGTGCGGCAGCCGGAATGGTCGCCGCAGCCACCGCGCTGAGCCCGTGCGGCACCGGCGCCAGCAATTGAGCGGGAACATTGATCCGACTGGCAAACGCTCCCTGCATGAAGCCAAAGACGCGCTGGCCGACCTCGAATCCGGTTACGCCGGAACCTAACTCGGTGACGATACCGGAGAAGTCGCCACCGATCAGCCCCGGATCGCCCGGGTAGAGGCCCAGCACATTGAGCACATCCCGGAAGTTGAGACCGGCGGCCTCCACCCGAACTTGCACCTGGCCCGCAACCGGCGACAGCACTTCCGTCTCGGCGAGTCGCAAGTTGTCGATGGCGCCGCGTTCAGTCGGCGCCAGGACATAGTCGCCTGCGCGCGGCACCGCAAGGTGACCGCTACGTACCCATGGCACCAGCCTCGATGCCAGGAACTTTCCTTGCCGCAGCGCCAGTTCCGGCTCTTGAACAGATCCGTCCGGTGCGCGTAGTAGGCGCGCTAGCGAGTGCGCGGCCGCCTCCGATCCGTCGTGGTCGATCAGCCTGCAGCGCAGCGTGGGCTGCTCGGCGATGGCGGTACGTCCCAGCCCCCACAGCGCCGCCTGCACCGGGTCTACCTGCTCGCCGGGTTCGGTCGCCACCGCTCGTTCGGTGATGATCGACAGCCCGCCAGGCAGTTGCACTCCCTCTTCGGCCAGCAGGGTGCGCATCGCGCCGAGGAGGTTGTCGACGTCGGCCTCCAGCCGAGCGCCGAATTCGTCACTCGACTCCTCCGCGTTCGGTCGGCCCCTGCCGCGCCAAACGATGCCGGTGACCGGCGCACCGCTCTCCTGCGCGTGCGCGATGAGCTGCTGCCAGCCCCGCCGGCCCATCGCCCCTTCGGACCGGATACAACCCGGCAACTCGGCCGCCAGCTCGTCGAACCCTGCGACCAGCCATGTGCCGTGGGCCTTTTCGCCGGGCCCGGGATCGCTGATCGGCTCCGGCACCGGCACCTCATGCCAGCCGAGCGTGTACAGCAGCCGGGAAACGTCGCCGCCAAGCCCGCGCAACAAGGCTTCCCGGGGCGCGCGTTTGACGGTGAACTCGCGTATCCCGCCCAGGTGACGGCCATTCCGATCCACGAAATCGAGATCGAAGACCTGAGTTTCGCTTTCGACGCCGCCGGTACGCCACTTCGCGCGGCAATAGAACCGCCGCGGCATCCGATCCGACAACACCACCCGCCCGTACCGCAGCGGGAGAAACAGATCCGGAACCGCTCCCCGTTCGGTCGCCGCTAGCAGCGCCGGGAAGGCCGGGAAGGCGACGCCGGTGCACAGGTCCAGCAGCACCGGATGGACCGGCTCACTTCCCAGGTGTTCGGCGAGTTCATCGCCGACGACGACATCGCCGACCGCCTCACCTTCGCCCACCCACAGCGATTTCAGGCACGTCGACCAGGTGGGACCCCACGCCAGCTCCATGTCGGCGAAGGTGTCGAACAGCTGCTGGGGACGGGTGCGGTTCAACCGCTCGATCGCCGCGTCGACGGGGTCCGCCGGATCAACTGCCGGCTCTTCGTCGACACCGGTGAAGACGGCGCCATCGGCGTTCAGCGCCCACTCGGCATCGCGGACGCCATATGGGCGGCTGTGCACTTGGAAGGTCCAGCCGCCGCGATCCTCGGAGGGATGCAATGTCAGCTGCACCTCGCGAGATTGCTTGTCGGCCAAGATGATCGGCTCATAGAAGAAGACGTCTCGCACGTGAGCCGGCGTCCCCACCGCCGCGAGGGCCATCGCCGCGTAGGTCGCGCCCGGAACGACGACGGTGCCATAAATGACGTGATGGGACAGCCACGGCTGGGACTTGACGGACAACCGGCTGGTATAGACGACGTCACCCGAGGCGAGGTCCTTTTCAGCGCCCAAGATGGCGGATACCGTGCCGCCCTGGGCATCGGTGCCCGCGATCCCGGACGCCTTGGGCCAGAAGTGCCGGCGCTGGAACGGATAGGTGGGCAGGTCGAGCCTGCGGCGTGGGAGTCGTTGCAGCGCAGCGAACTCGGGCCGATGTCCGGCGACGTACGCCGCGGAAAGCGCTTCGGCCATCTGGCGCCGGGCGCCCGCGCCCTTGCGCAGGGAGACGATCGCCCGTGGTGCCGGCGAGTGTTCCGGCCAGACCTGCACCGCAGCCGCGGTCAGAATCGGTTGCGGACCGATCTCCATCAACACCGAGCATCCCAGCGCTGCCAGCGTGCGGACGCTCTCGGTGAACTGCACCGGCTGGCGGGAATGCCGCCGCCAGTATTGCGCGTCGAGCGCGGTTTCCGCCGTGAGCACGGCGCCGGTGCGGTTGCAAACCAGCGGCCGTGTCGGGGTGGCGAACTGCAGCCGCGCCGCATACGACTCGAATTCGTCGAGTGCCGGCTCCAGCAGCTCCGAGTGGAAGGCGTGGCTGGTATCCAGCCAGGTGCAGCGGATCCCGTCATCGCTGAAGGTCGCCACAATCTCTTCCAGATCGGCACCCGGACCCGACAGCACCGTATTGCGGCCGTTGTAGGCGGCGACCGAGACGCCGGAGAACTGCTTGGCGGCGTCCTCCACCTGCTCGGCGTCGGCGAACACCGCCACCATTCGGCCGCCCTCGGGCAGATTGCCGAAGAGCCGGCCGCGTTCGGCCATCAACCGTGCCCCGTCCTCGAGGCTGAACACTTCGGCCACGCACGCCGCGGCATACTGGCCGACGCTGTGCCCGAGCACAACGTCGGGTTCGATGCCCCACGACTGCCACAACCGGGCCAGGCCCATCTCGATGGCGAAGAGTGCCGGCTGAGCAAAGGAGGTGTGCCGCAACGCGTCTCCCCCGCTGTCCCGGTCGGTGTCGAACACCACTTCCAGCAACGGACGTGGCAGCAGACCTTCGACCGCTTCCGCGCACCTCGTCACCGTTTCGGCGAATACCGGCTCCGAGTCGAACAATTCGCGAGCCATCCCCGGGTACTGGCTGCCCTGGCCGGTGAACAGCCACGCCGTCTTCGGCGGGTCGGCACACTCGCCGCGGACCACACCCGGTCGCACCCGGCTCTCGGCCAATTCGGCCAATGCGTCGCGGGCGCCCTTGACGGAATCGACGACCAGCGCGGCGCGGTGTTCGAAATGCGAACGCCCGACGCCGGCCGTGAAGCACACATCGACGATGTCGACCTCGGGGTGTGCGTCAAGCCAGGTGGCGTAGCGCTGCGCCAACGCCGCCAACGCCTGCGGCGAGCGCGCCGACAAGGGAAACACGGCGATCTGGTCACCCGAGGCGCCCGACTCCGGCGCCGTCGCATCATCGTTTGCGGGGTCGCCGGCCACCGTTTGCGGCGGCGCCTCCTCGATCAGCACATGGGCGTTCGTGCCGGTGAACCCGAACGAGCTCACTCCGGCCCGGCGGGGCCTGCCGTTGGTCTGCCAGGGCATCGCCCTGTCGACCACCCGCACCGGCAACGAGTCCCAAGGAATATGCGGCGAGGGATTCTGGAAATGCAGGTTCTGCGGCAGAACCTCGTGCTGCAGAGACAACACGACCTTGATCAAACCCGCGACCCCCGCGGCCGACTCGAGGTGGCCGAGGTTGGTCTTCGCCGAGCCAATGAGCAACGGCCGGTTCGGGTCACGGCCGGCACCGTAGACGGCCGCGGCGGCCTGCACCTCGATCGGGTCACCCAGGGAGGTACCAGTGCCGTGCGCCTCGAGGTAATCGATGTCTGGACCGGCAACACCGGCACGGGCCAGCGCCGCGGAGATAAGCCGTTGCTGCGCACCCCCGTTGGGCACCGTCAGACCGCTGGAGGCGCCGTCCTGATTGACCGCGCTGCCCCGGATGACGGCGCAGATGCGGTCGCCACTGCGCTGCGCATCGCTCAGCCTCTTGAGCACCAGAACACCGCAGCCTTCACTGCGCACATAGCCGTCGGCGGCGGCGTCGAAGGTCTTGCACCTTCCGTCCGGCGACAACATCCGGGCACGGGAGGCGGCGACGATCGAGGCCGCACTCAGCAAGACGTTCACCCCGCCGGCCAACGCCAGATCGCAGTCACCGGAGTGCAACGCCTGGCAAGCCTGATGGACGGCCACCAGCGAGGAGCTGCAGGCGGTGTCCACCGCCACGGCCGGTCCTTCCAGCCCGAGCGCGAAGGCGACTCGACCCGCGATGGCATTGAGCGCGTTGCCGGTGATGAAGTGGGCTTCGATGCTCTCGACCGAGTCCCGCGACAGCAGGTGTGAGTATTCGTTGGCGGCCACGCCGACGAAGATGCCGCTTCGGCTACCGCGCAGGGAGGCAGGGGAATACCCGGCGCGTTCCAGGCCCTCCCAAGCGATCTCCAGCATCAAGCGTTGCTGCGGGTCCATCCATAAGGCCTCGCGCGGGGAGATACCGAAGAACTCCGGATCGAATTGGTCGATCCCGTCGAGGAATCCGCCGCTGCGGCTGTAGATCTTGCCCGGTGTTTCGGGATCCGGGTCGTAGTACTCGTCGATTTCGAAGCGGTCATCCGGGATCTCCCGGATCGCGTCAACAGCGCCGGACAGGACCTCCCAATACGCTTCGGGATCGGGCGAGGCCGGAAAACGGCACGCCACCGCGACGATCGCGATCGGCTCGTCCGCGGACCCGGTCGACATCGACGGCGGCTGGGCAGCCGCCTTGGAGCCCGCCTGCGCGGTGAGGCCGAGGACGTCGGCGAGCAGGTACTCCGCCACGTCGGTGACGCGCGGATAGTCCATCGCCAGGGTTGCCGGCAGTTCCTTGCCCACCGCATGCTCCACGCGGCGGCGCAATTCGACCGCCATCAGCGAATCCATGCCCAGGTCGAAGAATCCGGCCTCCTCGCGAATCTCCGCCGCGTCGATCCGTGTCACCTCGGCGACGACATCGCGCAGGTAATCGACGAGGAGTTTCTTCCGCTGCTGCGCTGGGGCGAGGGTGAGCTGTTCCACGAACCGCGTGGGCCCAGAGGAAGGTTCGGGGGCCGTTACCGACTCGGGCACCTCGCGTCCGAGCTCTTCGAGGAAGGACCGCTTGCCCGCCTGCTGATAGAGCGGCAGGAAACGGGACCAGTCGATCCGAGCCACCACCCCTTGCGTCGCAGAAGCGACCATGAGCTCGGCCATTCCGGCCAGCGCGTCTGCGGGCGGCAACGTGCGGACTCCGCGTTGCTCCAGTCGCGCACGCGCGTCTTCGTCGGCCATGCCGGCCGTCCACGGACCGAAGTTGACGCTCACCGCAGTGATGCCCTGCTCGCGGAGCCGCCAGGACAATCCGTCCAGGAAGGCGTTGGCCGCGCCGTAGGCGGTCTGGCCAAAGCTGCCCCATACCGAGGCGATCGAGGAGGTGCTGAGGAAGAAGTCCAGCGGCAGGTCCGCGGCAGCTTCGCTCAAATGCCAAGCACCCCAGACCTTTCCCGCGAACACCCGATCCACTTCGGCATCGTCCAAGTGGCGCAGCGGCGTGTTACCGATCTCTCCGGCGGCATGGACGATCCCGGCGAGCGGCGGCAGTTCGGCCTGCACGGTGGCCAGCAGGCGGGCAACGTCGTGTGGATTGGCGACATCCGCTGTGATGACCTGCGTTTGGCAGCCCCACTGTTCGCGCATGGCATCGATGCGCCGTTGCGCTGCATCACTGGGCGAGCGCCGGCCCGTCAGTACCAGGTGCCCGGCACCGTGCGCGGCCAGGTATCCGGCGATTTCCAGTCCCACCGCACCCAATCCACCGGTCACCAAATAGGTGGCGTCAGCACGCAAGGCGAGCGGTGTTGCGATCGGCCGCCCTTCGCGCCGGGTCAGCCGGGCAACATAGACACCTTCGTCTCGCAGCGCGACTTGGTCTTCGCCACGCGGCACTGCCACAACCTGACCGATCAACCGGGTCCACTCGTCGGCAGTACCTTCGGACAGATCAGCCAGGCCGCCCCACAACTGCGGATGCTCCAGGGAAGCGGCGCGCCCGAACCCCCACAGACAGGACTGTGCGGGCCGTACGCTGTCGGCGGCGGTGACGCGTTGCGCGCCACGGGTTATCAGCCAGATGGGTGCGCGGATTTCGGCGGCGGCCGCGGCGCGAAAGAGTCGACGCGTTCCGCCCAGAACATGGTGTTGCATCCGCAACAAGGAGCGCATCGATGGCGCATTGCCCCGATCGAGACCCGCGCAATGCAGGATGCGTAGCGCCGGTTGCTCTGCCGCCGCCGCGCGCAGCGTCGATTCGAGCCGCTCCTCGTCGGCGTCGGACACCGGCAGCCCGACGATCCGGAACGGCTGACCCTGAGCGGTCAGCGCGTCGACTAACGGTGCGACCGCTTCGGGGTCATCGCCGATCAACAGCCAGGAGACGGTGTCCGCGCGCGTGGCCGCGGCATCGGATTTGTCCCAACGGATCTCGTACCGAGCATCCGCAATGGACTCGTTTTCCCGCTGTTGGTTGTGTTGTGCCGCAAGCCTGGTCAGCACGTCGGTGGTCTGCCGGCTGGGGTTCGCACCGTCGATCAGCGCGGCAAGTTCCTCGATCCGGCCGTCCTCGAGAAGCTGGACGGCTTCGGTGCGCGTGGCATCGGTTTTCCCGGTCGTCTGGGTGGGCGGAACGTCGTTGTCCCGGAACCAGTACCGGCGATGCTGGAACGGATAGGTGGGCAAGTCGAGCTTGCGCGTCGGCCCCTGTTGCAGAGCCCCGAAGTCGGGCAGGTGACCGCCGGTGTAGGCGGTGGCAAGGGCTTCGATGATCTGGCGGTGGTCGCCGCCGGTTCGGCGCAACGACGCGATCGCCCGCGGCGCCGCCGCCGGGTCAGGCCATGCCCGCAAAGCCGCGGCGGTGAGCACCGGTTGCGGACCCACCTCCAGCAGCATGGCGCAGCTGAGATCGGCCAGGGTGGCCACACTCTTGGCGAATTCGATCGGCTGGCGCGCGTGGCGGCGCCAGTACGGCCCATCGAGTTTCGCATTCCGGCCGAGGGCGGCGCCGGTGCGGTTGCATACCAAAGTCCGTTGTGGCGAGCGGAAGTCGAATCGGCTTGCGTACGACTCGAATTCATCGAGGGCCGGGTCCAGGAGCGCCGAATGGAACGCGTGGCTGGTGTCCAGCGACTCGCACCGAACACCGTCGGTGGTCAAGCTGGCCACCGCCCGGTCGAGATCCTCTGCGGGGCCCGACAGCACGGTATTGGCACCGTTGTAGGCGGCCACCGAGAGCCGCGGGAACTCGTCGGTGAAGCCCTCGACCCGCTCCGCGGCCGCGAAGACCGCCACCATCCGACCGCCTGCCGGCAAACCGCCGAAGAGGCGGCCGCGTTCGGCGAGCAACAACGCTCCGTCTTCGAGGCTGAACACACCGGCGACGCATGCGGCGGCATACTGGCCGACGCTGTGACCCAGCACCACGTCGGGTTCGAGGCCCCACGACTGCCAGAGCCTGGCCAAGCCCATCTCCACGGCGAACAACGCGGGCTGGGCGTAGTTTGTCCGCCGCAGATCTTCGGAGCTGCCGGGGTCGAAAATGACTTCCAGCATTGGCTTTTCGAGCGTGCCATCGACCACCGCCGCGCAACGGGTCATCGTTTCGGCGAACACCGGTTCGGTCTCGAACAACTCCCGGGCCATGCCGGCGAACTGGCTGCCTTGACCCGGGAACAACCACGCCGTCTTCGGCCTGTCGTCGCACGTTCCCCGCACCAAACCCGGTGCGGGACGGTCGTCGGCGAGCGCCCCGAGCAACTCGGCGGCGGACTCCGTCGAATTGACCATCAACGCGGCGCGGTGCTCGAAGTGAGCTCGCCCGACGCCGGCGGTGAAGCACAGCTCTGACAGGCTGGTTTCGGGACGCGCGCTCAACCAGCTGCGGTATCGATCGGCGAGCTGCGCCAAGGCTGCGGGGGTGCGTGCCGACAGCGGCAGCACGCTGAATCGTCCGTCCGCGGTCTGCGCGACGGGTACCGCGGACGCAGCGAGCTGGGGCGCTTCCTCGAGGATGACGTGCGCGTTGGTCCCGGAGAACCCGAACGAACTGACCCCCGCAACCCGGGGTCGACCGTTGCGCTCCCAGCTGGTGGCCTCGTCCACCACCCGCACCGCAAGCCGATCCCACGGGATGTAGGGCGATGGGTTCTCGAAGTTCAGGTGCTTCGGCAATACCTGGTGCTCGAGCGACAGGACGACCTTGATGATCCCGGCGATCCCCGCGGCGGCTTCCAGATGCCCGATATTGGTCTTCACCGACCCGATCAACAGCGGCCGGCCCGCATCACGGCCCTCGCCGAGTACCGCGGCCGCGGCCTGGACTTCGATCGGGTCGCCCAGCGATGTCCCGGTCCCGTGCGCCTCCAGGTATCCCACGTCGCGGGCTGAGACGCCGGCGCGCTTCAGCGCCTCGGCGATGACGCGCTGCTGGGCGACACCGTTCGGCACGGTCAACCCGCCCGATGCGCCGTCCTGATTCACCGCGCTGCCGCGGACCACAGCCCGAATCCGGTCACCGTCGCGGATCGCGTCGTCGAGCCGTTTCAGGACGACGACACCGCAACCTTCACCGCGCACGTAGCCGTCCGCGGCCGCGTCGAATGTCTTGCAACGGCCATCCGGCGCGAGCATGTGTGCCCGCGAAAAGGTCATCATGGTGGCGGGGCTGAGCAGGACATTCGCACCGCCGGCCAGCGCGACGTCACATTCCCCCAGCCGCAGCGCTTGGCAAGCCTGATGGACCGCCACCAACGACGAACTGCACGCGGTATCGACGGTGACGGCCGGGCCCTGCAACCCCAACCGGTAACTGATCCGGCCGGCTGCCGCGGCGGCCGCAGTCCCGATCGCCATGTACGCGTCGATCGCGTCGTACTTCAGCTCATCCGAGACCATCGCCAGGTAGTCATGGGTGGACAGACCAATGAAAACCCCGGTGTTGGTATTCGCCAAAGCCGTTGGGGCCGTGCCCGAATGCTCCACCGCCTGCCATGCCGTCTCCAGTAACAGCCGATGCTGCGGGTCCATCAGCATCACCTCACGCGCCGACACCCCGAAGAACGGCGCGTCGAACCCCACGGCGTCGTCGACGAAGCCCGCCCGTCGGCTCACAATCTTCCCGGGCGCGTCGGCATCGGGGTCGAAGAATTCCTCGACACCCCACCGGTCCGGGGGCACCTCTGACACCGCATCCCGCCCGTGCTGCAGCACGTCCCAGAACTCCGACGCGTCAGCAGCACCCGGAACACGCGCTGCGTAGCCGACTATTGCGAAACCCGATGGCTTCTCCATTGGAGCTTCGACGGTTGCCATGCATCTGTCCTCTCGCATCGACCCGCGAAGGTAGATCCCCGGGGCCGGCCTCCGGCGACGGGTCCGTAGCGCTGGACCAAACCGTATGACCCGACCACTGCACCACATGCCGACCCGATACGCAGGAGAATCGTTCCCCCCGCGGCGAGTAGTGTCGCCGGATGCCAGACTGCGTCCCACGCCGGGCCGCCCATCACCCTAGTGGGTAGCCCCGCCTGTCGCCGAGCACGTCCAGCCCGGCATGTCGGGGACGGTGGGTGCCGAAGAAGCTATCTTGATCTCGCCACCGGCCGGCCGGAACTGCAGCCCTCCGGAACGAGGAGAAGACATTGCGCATCGGGAAGATCACCATCGGCTCAATCCGTGATTGGTCGCCGAGCCCAGGTGTTGTCATCTCCTGGCACCCGACGCCCACGGCCCGGGATAGGGCCCGGCAAGCGCCGGTCAGTGCGGTGCCCGTCAGCTACATGCAGAGCCAGCATCTTCGGGGTTATCACCGGCAAACGACCTCGGGACTCGACTATTCACGGCAAATCATCGCGACCTGCGAAGTCCCCGGCCAGTGCGACATTTCCGCCATGAATGAGGCGCTCAATGCATATTTGCGCCGGCATGACACGTACCGCAGCTGGTTTGAGCACACCGACGCGGGCGACATCATTCGGCATACCATCGAGGATCCCGCCGATATCGAATTCGCGCCCACCGACCACGGCGAAATGGCCGTTGACGACTTGCACGACCATGTGGTGGCCACACCCGATCCGCTGCACTGGGAGTGCTTCAGCTTCGGGATTGTCCAAAACGAGAATCACTTCACCTTCTACGCGAGCATTGACCACGTCCACGGGGACGCGGCGCTGATCGGCATCACGATGGTGGAGTCCCACGCGATGTACACGGCGTTGACGGGTGGCGCCGGGCCCCTTGCGCTGCCCGCCGCCGGCAGCTTTGCCGATTTCTGCGCCGAAGAGCGGCGGTACACGTCAGACTTGACCGTGGATTCGCCGCAGGTACGCGCGTGGATTGACTTCGCCGAGAACAACGATGGAAGCCTGCCGGAGTTCCCTTTGCCGCTGGGAAATCCGTTGGAGCCCAGCAAGAGTGAGATGATCACGGACACCTTGATGGACGCGCAACAAACCGCGAGATTCGAAGCGGCCTGCTCGGCGGCGGGTGCGCGCTTCGTCGGCGGCTTGTTCGCCTGCCTCGCGCAGGTGGAACACGAATTCACCGGTGCCGCCACCTATTACGGACTCACCCCCAGAGATACTCGAAAAACTTCGGACAACTTCATGACCCAGGGTTGGTTTACCGGCTTGGTTCCGATCATCGTGCCGATTGCCGCTGTGTCCTTTTGTGACGCGGCCTGGGCGGCGCAGAGTTCCTTTGACTCGAGTCTGAACATGGCGAAGGTCCCCTATTACCGCGTGCTGGAATTGGCGCCGTGGCTGAGCAGGCCCCGCCCGAACTTTCCGGTGACAAATTTTTTGCATGGGGATGCCGCTCCGATGAACGCCGTGCTCGCGGCAGCTGAGATGGGCTACACCAACAACATTGGGATCTACTCCGACGGAAGATATTCGTATCAGCTAACGATCTATACCTTCCGGTACGAGGAAGGCACCGTAATGGCGATAATGTTTCCAGACAACGCGGTTGCCCGAAAATCAGTCGCCCGGTATGTCGCGGCGATGAAGTCCGTGTGTATGCGGGTCGCTGATAGCGGGCATTGGGGGCGCGTTGCCTAGCGGGGAACAGTACGATGCCTACTGATTTTCTCCGGACTCGGCCTTTTCACGCGGCCGGGTGCGTAGCGAGGTCGATGTGCGACGGCTAGCGGATTTTGTGGTGCGTTGGCCCGGGGTCGTCATAGGGTTCTGGGTCCTGATCGCGGTCGCACTGCCGCTGACGTTCCCGCCCCTGAACGAGATGGCGCAGAAGCACCCACTCGCGATGCTGCCGAGCGGCGCGCCGTCGAGCGTGGCCGCCCGGAAGATGACCGAAGCGTTTCACGAATCGGGCGCCGAGAACCTCATGCTGGTGGTCCTCAGCGATGAGAAAGGGCTTGGGCCTGCCGACGAAGCCACCTACCACAAGCTGGTGAGCGCCCTGCACGACGACCGGCGCGACGTGCTGATGCTGCAGGATTTCGTCAGCACGCCGCCCTTGCGTCCGGTTTTGACCAGTAAGGACCGCAAATCCTGGGTGCTGCCGGTTGGCCTCGCCGGCGAATTGGGCACACCAAAGTCCTACGCCGCTTACCTCCGCGTTGCCGACATCGTCAAGCACAACGTCGCCGGATCCCCGTTGACAGCGAACCTGACCGGACCCGCGGCCACCGTCAGCGACCTCACCGTGGCGGGCGAGCGGGATCGCCTTCCGATTGAACTGGCGATCGCCGCCCTGGTGCTCGTCGTCCTGCTGGTGGTCTACCGCAACCCGCTCACCATGCTGCTGCCGCTGCTCGCGATCGGGGCGTCGATGGTGATCGCGCAGGCCGTCGTCGCCGGAATCTCGCAAATCGGCGGCCTAGGCGTTTCGAACCAGTCCATCGTCTTCTTGAGCGCCATCATCGCCGGCGCGGGAACCGACTACGCGGTCTTCCTCATCAGCCGCTACCACGACTATCTTCGGCGCGGAGCGGACTTCGACGAAGCCGTGCGGCGGGCGCTCACCTCGATCGGAAATGTGATCGCCGCATCCGCGGCCACGGTCGGAATCACTTTTCTCGGAATAAGTTTCGCCCGGATGGGTGTGTTCTCCACGGTGGGTATCTCGTCGGCCATCGGGATCGGTGTCGCCTTCCTCGCGGCGATGACCTTGCTGCCCGCCATCTTGGTAGTGGCCGGGCCGCGCGGCTGGGTCAAGCCCCCACGCGAACTGACCGCCCGGTTCTGGCGACGTTCGGGGATACGCATCGTGCGCCGGCCCAGGTTTCATCTGGTTGCCAGCGTGCTAGTGCTGATCATTCTCGCCAGCTGTGCGGGTTTGGTGCGTTACAACTACGACGACCGCAAGGCCCTGCGGTCCTCAGCACCGAGTTCGCTCGGGTATGCCGCGCTGGATCGCCACTTCCCGGTCAATCAGTCCATTCCGGAATACATCCTCGTCCAGTCACCGCACGACCTGCGTACGCCGCGGGCGCTCGCGGATCTGGAGCAGATGGCCGACCGAGTCAGCCAACTGCCGAACATCGCTGCGGTCAGCGGCGTGACCCGGCCCGCGGGCGCGGTGCCGGAACAGTTCAGGGCCACCTACCAGGCGGGCGCTATCGGCGCTCGCCTGGGCGCCGGTTCGGCCCTGATCAGCGACCACGCCGATGATCTCAACCGACTGCTCGCCGGGGCCAACACCCTGGCCGACAACCTCGGCGATGTGCGGGGCCAGGTCAACCAGATGGTTGCCGGGATGCAAGGCCTGACCGAGGCTTTCACTTCGATGAAAACCCAGTACGGCGGCGACAAGTTGGTCAAGGAAGTCGTCACCGCCGCCAAGCTCGTCAGCAGCATCAATTCCCTCGGCCATACCATCGGCGTCAACTTTGCGGCCGTCAAGGACATGTTCGCCTGGGTGGCCCCGGTGCTGGCGGCGCTCGAGGGCAACCAGGTTTGCGATGCCGATCCCTCCTGCAGCGCCACCCGCGCCCAATTCGAGCGCGTGGTCAATGCCCGTGGTGACGGAAGCCTCGACCAGATCAATGATCTGGCGGGACAGCTCCAGGCGTTCCAAGATCGGCAGACCCTCAACGCGTCGGTGGATCACCTGCGTGGTGCACTCGCCAACTTCGTTAAGGCGCTGCATGCCATGGGGCTGGACCAGCCCGGTGGCCTGCAGGCCGACCTGAACCACCTGCAACAAGGCGCTGACCGGTTCGCCAGCGGAAGCCGGCAAGTGGCCGATGGGGTGGACCAACTCGTCGACCAGATCAGACAAATGGGTACGGGGCTCGGCGAGGCGTCGGCGTTCCTCCTCACGCTGAAACGTGACGCGGCGGAACCGTCGATGGCGGGGTTCAACGTTCCGGCGCAGCTGCTGCACATGGAGGAGTTCAAGAAGGCCGCTAAGGCGTTCATTTCGCCCGACGGGCACTCGGTGCGGTATTTGGTTCAGACGAAACTCAACCCGTTCAGCGCCGAGGCGATGGATCAGGTCAGTGCGATCAGCGATACCGCCCGGGGAGCCCAACCGAATACCTCATTGGCGGATGCCTCGATATCGATGGTCGGATATCCCGTTACGCTGCGGGACACGCGAGACTTTTATGAGCACGACATCAAGTTCATCATTGTCGTCACCATCATCGTCGTCCTGATGACGCTGATCGCACTGCTGCGCGCGGTCGTCGCACCGCTGTATCTGGTCGCTTCCGTCGTCATTTCGTATTTGTCGGCGGTGGGTATCGGCGTCCTGACGTTTCAATTCCTACTGGGCCAGCAATTGCATTGGAGCGTGCCGCCATTGGCCTTCGTGGTATTGGTCGCCGTCGGAGCCGATTACAATATGCTTTTCGTCTCGCGAATGCGTGACGAGTCCCCGCACAGCATGCGTTACGGCGTCATTCGCGCGTTGAGTTCGACCGGGGGTGTGATCACCGCGGCGGGTTTGATCTTCGCCGCCTCGATGTGGGGGCTGGTGTTTTCCAGCATCGGCACCGTGGTTCAGGGCGGCTTCGTGATCGGGATCGGAATCTTGCTCGACACCTTCCTGGTCCGCACCATAACGGTGCCCGCCTTGGCTACGCTGGTCGGGCGGGCGAGCTGGTGGCCATCACGACCGGGAGCGCAATGGTCGCGATCCCGCTCACCGGCCGGGCGTGCGGATTAGTACCCGTCAGCTGGGGTTAGCGAGGCCCACGAGCGATATGCGACACTACGAGACCAAGTCGGGCAGGCGGGAAGTGGCGATGCAGAAAGTACTCGCAGGAGTTACCGCCGTGGTAACCCTCGGCGTCACAGGATATTTCGGCCTCGGGATCGCGACGGCCGATGACGAGCCCGGCGACGGGACGGCGTACGCCTTGGGCGGCGCTCACGTTCCGGGTATTCCCTACGACGAGTACGGCAGGCGCCTGGGTGCCGGCTGGTTTCCCGGCCTGAAGCGAGAAATCGTCGACTACCCGGCGGGGCAGGTCCAGGGCCACGTGCTCGAACGGCTCTTTCCGGGGATAGGCCGGCTGGATGAAGCCTTCCCGGGTGTGGGCGTGGACGGGCCCAGCATCGGCGAGTCGGTCGCCGTCGGGGCCGAGAACCTGGATGCGGCGATCCGCAGGGGTGGGCCCGGCGCCGCGATCGGGTTGTCCGAGGGTTCGCTCGTGCTTGACGCCGAGCAGGCCAGGCTCGCGAGTGATCCGAACGCTCCCCCACCAAACCAATTGGTCTTCAGCACATTTGGCAACCCGGTCGGGCGACACGCCTTCGGCGAGAGTTTCCTGACCTCCTTCTTTCCGGTTGGCTCCGTCGTTCCTGCGCTCGACTACCGAATACCGCCCCCGGTGGAGAGCCAATACGACACCAAGGCTTTCGTCGCTGCATACGACATGATCGCCGACTTTCCCGACCGGCCGGACAACCTGTTAGCGCTGGCCAACACCCTCGTGGGCGAAGCGACCGGTCATACCGCGGTCGCGTTCACCGACCCGAGCATGGTGCCGCCGCAGAACATCAGGACGACCGTCAACTCCAGGGGCGCGAAGACAACGACGTATCTGATTCCCGAAAGACACCTCCCGCTGGTACTGCCCTTGGGCTACCTCGGCGTGCCGGAAGACGTGCTGAATCAGCTCGACGCGGAACTGACTCCGATGGTGAATGCGGGATACTCGCGCAACGACGACCCGCTTACCGCTCCGCTTCAAGTGGATCCGGTGCGGGGCTTCGACCCCGCGGCCGTGATTGCACCGGCCAGTCAGGCCACCTTCGGCGGGGGCGGCGATCCCTTTTCGCAGCTGATGTCGAGCGCCATGGCTGCGTTGAACCAGGGCAACCGCTGACCTTGAGGGTGTAGACACGCCCGGGCGCACGTCGGCGATAATGACCCAGATTCGCCCACGTCAAAGGAGACGCGATGAGCAAGCCCCCGACAGACCGCCCGCTGCGCGTCATCCAGTGGACGACCGGGAACATCGGGCGGCGTTCGCTGCACGCCATCATCGGCAGGCCGGACATGGAATTGGTCGGGGTGTACGCGCACGGGGCGGACAAGGTCGGCGTGGATGCCGCCGAACTGGCCGGCTGGCCGGAACCGACCGGCGTGCGCGCGACGAACGACATCGACGCGCTGCTCGCCTCGGGTGCCGACGCGTGCTGCTATAACCCGTTGTGGCCCAACATCGATGAGTTGGTGCGCTTGCTGGAAGCGGGTGTCAACGTGTGCTCCAGCGCGGCCTGGATCACCGGAGGCAAGCAGACACCCGAGGACCGCGAACGCATCGTGGATGCCTGCAAACGAGGCGGTTCGACGATCTTCGGCAGCGGGGCGCACCCGGGCATGACGAACATGGTCGGCATGGTGCTCAGCGGCGCGTGCGAACGCGTCGACGAAATCCGGATCACCGAGTCGGTGGATTGCTCGACCTACGAATCAGCGGAAACGCAGACGGCGATGGGCTTCTCGCAGGATCCCGGTACGCCGGGGCTGGCGGAAAGCGTGCGGCGCGAAAGCGAGGTCTTCGCCGAATCGGCGGCCATGATGGCCGACGCGATCGGGGCCAAGCTGGACCGGATGACCTTCGACGTGACCTTCACCGCGGCCACCGGGGACTCGGATCTGGGCTTCATGAAAATCCCCGCGGGAACGGTCGGCAGTGTCTATGGCTACCACCGCGGCTGGCAGGGCGACCGCAACGTGGTCAGCGTCGGGTTCAACTGGACCATGGGCAATCACGTGGAGCCGCCCAAGCCACTGGAGCACGGCCACGTCATTCAGGTGTACGGGCTGCCCAACATGCGGACCGTCCTGCATTGCCTGCCGCCGAAGGATTGGACGGAACCCGGGTTCATGGGATTGGGAATGATCTACACGGCGATGCCGGTGACCAACGCGGTCCCGGCTGTGGTGGCTGCCGAGCCCGGAATCGTGACGCTTGCCGATTTGCCGCCGGTCACCGGCCGGGTGGCCCGGTAAGCGCCCGGAGCCATATGCGGTTCGCCACATCGGAGGCCCCGGAGGAACGCTTGCGTGCACTAAGGTTTAGAGTGCTTAGCTGAGCAAATTGTCGAGGGACATCGGTGTCGTCGGCGACGTAGGTGAGCTTTGCGGCAGCGCCGGGGTGGCGGTAATGCGGAAGGCGGTAGGTGGTGGCTAGTCCAGACTCGGGTCCACGTACCGGCACCGTAACCCGCGTGCTCAAACGGGCATGGATACCGCTGCTTTTGGTGGTGGTCTTGGCCCTTTCGGCATTGATCGTGTCGCGGCTCCACAAGATTTTCGGCTCGCAGGATCTCAACGCGAACGCCGGCAAGGGGATCGAAATCGTGCAGTTCAACCCGAAGGTCGTGGTGTACGACATCACGGGGCCACCCGGGGCCACCGCCAACATCAACTACTGGGACGAGAACGCCAACACCCACCAGGTCAACGCGGCGCCTCTGCCGTGGTCGGCCACCATCTCGACCACCTTGCCCTCGGTGAGCGCCAACATCATGGCGCAGAGCGACAGCGGTGAGATCAGCTGCAAGATCACCGTCGACGGCGTCGTCCGCGAACAGCGGAGCTCCGATGGCCACAACGCGCAGACCTTCTGCCTGGTGAAGTCCGCATGAGCGACGGCACGGGCAGGGGCCATCTGGGCACCGCGGACACCGAGAACACCGGACCGATCACGACACCGGCGCAAGCGAAGGCCGAGCGCGGCCACCGCCCGTACCTGCCCCATACGATCCGCATCTTCGCGGTGCCGATCATCCTGGGCTGGGTGTTCGTCACGGTCCTGGTGAACGTCATCGTCCCCACGCTGGAAAAAGTCGGCGAGGCCCATTCGGCGCCTATGACACCGCTGGACGCGCCGTCGATGAAGGCGATGATGCGGCTGGGCCATAACTTCCGCGAGTTCGATTCCAACAGCACGGTCATGATCGTGCTGGAGGGCCAGCAGCCCCTCGGCCCGGACGCGCACCAGTACTACGACAAGCTGATTCGGGACCTGCGCAAGGATCCCCAGCACATCCAGCACATCCAGGACTTCTGGGGCGATCGGCTGACCGCCGCGGGCGCGCAGAGCGCCGACGCCAAGGGCGCGTACGTGATGATCAACCTGGCCGGCAACCAGGGCACCACGCTGGCCAACGAGTCCGTGGACGCCGTGCGCAAGGTGATCGACGAGAACAAGGCACCACCGGGCGTGAAGGCCTACGTCACCGGTCCCGCCGCGTTGTCCGACGACATGCACATCATCGGTAACGCCAGCCTGGCCAAGATCACGCTGTTCACCTTGGGTGCCATCGCGATCATGTTGCTGCTGGTCTATCGGTCCATCGTCACCACGCTGGTCCAGTTGTTCATGACCTTCGTGGCGCTGGCCTGTTCACGGGGCGTGGTCGCGGTTCTCGCGTACCACAACGCATTCGGGCTCACCACCTTCGCCGCCAACATCCTCACCATGCTGGCGATCGCGGCCGGCACCGACTACGGCATCTTCCTCGTCGGCCGCTATCAAGAAGCGTTGCGCGCAGGCGAGGATCGAGAAACCGCGTACTACACCACCTTCAAAGGGGTGGCCCCGGTGGTGCTGGGGTCCGGGCTGACCATCGCCGGGGCGACGTACTGCCTGAGCTTCACGCGGCTGCCCTGGTTCAACACCATGGGCGCCCCCGTGGCTATCGGCATGCTGGTGGTGGTGCTGGCCGGACTGACGCTGGGTCCCGCGGTTGTCTTCGTGGGCAGTCGCTTTCACCTCTTCGAGTCCAAGCGGGCGGCCAAGCGCGGGCGGCTCTGGCGGCGGGTGGGCACCGCGGTGGTGCGTTGGCCCGCACCGGTTTTGGCCGTCAGCGCCGCGGTCGTCTTGGTCGGCATGGTCGCCTTGCCGAGCTACAAGACGAGCTACAACGACCGCTACTACCTACCGACCTCCGCCCCGTCCAATCTCGGACAGGCGGCCGCCGACCGCCATTTCTCGCTGGCCCGGATGAACCCCGACATGTTGATGGTGGAGGCCGACCATGACATGCGAAACCCGGCCGACATGCTGGTGCTGGACCGGGTGGCCAAGAACGAGATGCGCACGGTCGGGATCGCCATGGTTCAGGACATCACCAGGCCGCTGGGCATTCCGATTCAGCACAGCTCGATACCGTTCCAGAACAGCATCCAAAGCCAGACGACGATGCAGAACATGGGTTTCCTCAAGGAGCGCATCGCCGACATCCTCAGGATGGCCGACGACCTGCAGACCCAGATCGACACCACGCAGCGCCAGTACGAGGTGTCGCAAGACCTGGCCAACGCCGCAGACGACAGCGCAAAGACCACGGCCGTAACGTCGCAGATCACCGATTCCTTGCGTGATCACATCGCGGATTTCGACGACACCTTCCGGCCGGTGCGGTCCTACTTCTACTGGGAGAGGCACTGCTACGACATCCCGGTATGCATCGGGTTACGGTCCCTCTTCGACACGTTCGACGGGTTCGACCAACTCGCCGAGCAGTTCCATTACCTCACCGCGGACATCGCGCACACCGCCAAAGCCACCCACGACCTGAATGCGCTGTTTCCCGCGCTGATCACCACGCTGAAGACCACCAGGGGCATCACGCTCACCCTGTATCAGACGTTCAAGGCGATGATCGATCAGATGGAGGCGATGAGCAACACGGCGATCGTGATGGGGCAGAGCTTCGACGCATCGAAGAACGACGACTTCTTCTACCTCCCGCCGGAGGCTTTCGATAACCCCGATTTTCAGACGGGCCTTCGGATGTTCTTGTCGCCGGACGGTAAGTCGGCGCGATTCTTCATCACCCACCAGAGCGATCCGATGACGCCGGAAGGCATTTCGCGAGTCGACGCCGAGCGCACCGCCGCGCAGGAGGGACTCAAGCAGTCGTCTTTGCAGGACGCCAAGGTCTATCTCGGCGGCACGGCCCCGACGTTCCGCGACATGGCCGACGGCGAGAAGTACGACCTGATGATCGCCGTGGTGTCGGCCCTGACGCTGATCTTCATGATCATGCTCCTGCTCACTCGCAGCGTGGTGGCCGCGCTGGTGATCGTCGGCACCGCGGCCAGCTCGATCGCCGCATCATTCGGCCTGTCCGTGCTCATTTGGCAGGACCTGTTCGGCATCAGAATCCACTGGATCGTGATGGCGCTGTCCGTCATCATCCTGCTGGCCGTCGGATCCGACTACAACCTGCTGCTGGTCTCGCGATTCAAAGAAGAAATCCATGCCGGGCTCAAGACCGGAATCATCCGGTCGATGGCGGGCACCGGTGGGGTGGTGACGGCCGCGGGCCTGGTGTTCGCCTTCACCATGGCCTCGATGCTCGGCAGCGACTTGCGGGTGCTTGGCCAATTCGGGTCGACGGTGTGCATCGGTCTGCTGCTCGACACCCTGATCGTGCGCACGCTGCTGATGCCGTCGATCGCGACGCTGCTGGGGCGGTGGTTCTGGTGGCCGCAAGTGGTACACCCCCGCGGCGACAACGCCCGGCGCCCGGTGCCCGCTTAAGTCGGCAGCTGCACGACGACCGCGACGGCTCCCGCGCCGACATGCAACGCCAGCACCGGCCCCAACGGGGTGATGATCGCCGGCTCGCAGGCCGGTAGTCTGCGCGCCAGCTCCGCCGCCACTTCCTTGGCGCCGTCCGGGTTGGCGACGTGATGCACCGCCAGCGCGGCCGGACTGTCGCCGGCGACTTGGCAGACCCGGTCGATCATCGCCTCCGTCGCGTGGGTGACGGTGCGTACCCGTTGGGCCAGAACGAGTTTGCCGTCGTCGTCGATGCGAAGCAGCGGCTTGAGCGCCAGCGCCGTGCCCAGCCATGCCTTGGCGCCGCCGATCCGTCCACTGCGGCGCAGGTTGTCGAGCCGGTGTACCACCATGAACGCATGGCTATGCCGTGCGGCCGCATCCGCCGCGGCGGCGACGGCGTCGAGGTCGCCGCCGGCGGCCGCCGCCCGCGCGGCGGCCAACGCAATAAAGCCCGTGCCCATGGCGGTCGACTTCGAGTCGACGACCCGCACGTGGGTGTCCAGGTCGGCAGCGGTCCGCTCGGCGGCGCCGCAGGTTCCCGACAGTGCGGACGAAATGTGCACCGCCACCACGCCGTCCCCGCCGCTGTCGGCCAGCGCCTGCTGGTAGGCGTCGGCCAGTTCGGCCGGTGTGGCCGCCGCGGTGGTGGCGTGACGCTTGTAGACGTCTTCGGGGATCTGGTCCACGCCGTCGCGCAAATCGACACCGTCGAGCAGAATGTGCAGCGGCACAACCCGTATCGCCCACTGCTCCAGCAAGTCGGCCGGCAAGCGCGCCGACGCATCGGTCACCACCAGGACGGGCATCGAGCTACCCGCGTGGCTTGTCGGTCGGAACGCCGGCTTCGGCCAGGGCCTTCAGCATCAGCTCGGCAACCGCCTGGTGTGCTTCGAAATTCCAGTGAATGCCGTCGGGATTTCCGCGCCCACTCATGATGTGCTCGGCGACAGCCGCTTTGAGGTCCACCAGGGGAACGTCGTGGGTTTGTGCCCACTCGGTGATCGCCGCGGCGGTCGCCGGGCGGCCATGGTGGGCCCTGCCGTAGGTGTCGGCGATATGCACGGACGGCAGCGAGGCCACGATCGGGATGCCCGGGCGGTTGAAATCGATTGCGTTGCGGGTCTGTTCGAGGTAGTCGGCGCTGAGGTGCGCGGGCAGCGCGGACCGGGCCACCGGCGAGACCCTGGGCTGCAGCCAGCCGTAGCCGTCGCGGACCCAGCGCCGCACTCGCGGCGGGCGCACGTAGCGGATCAGTTCGCGCAGCGCGGTCGGCAGCACCGACGGCAGCGAATCCATTCCGCCGGTCGCGAAAATGACCGCGCCGGCCCTGGGCAGCGCGGCCCAGGCGCGCGGGTCCTGGGTCGCCGCCCACCAGATGTCGCGGCAGGTCCAGCCGATGCGACCGATGAGTTCGACGTCCCAACCCAATTGTGCGGCAACGATATTGGGCCAGATGCGCGGATCGTCTGCGGGCAGGCCGCCGGTCGGCCCGTAGTAGGCCAGCGAGTCGGCGAAGATCAGCAGGGTGGGCCGTGCATCAGAGGACATCGTTGGACACCTGCGCCGAAGCGTTCCACACGTCGAGACGCCAGCGGATGCTGTCGAAACCCGCCCCGGAGTCGTCGGAATGGCCGGAAAGCTGCACCCAGCTGGCATTGCCCATGCCGCCCAACGTCGGCCAGTTGGCGACCGGAAGCTTGAGCAGCGCGGCCGACAGCGCGGCGATCAGCCCGCCGTGGGCCACCAGCACCACTGGCCGATCGGCGTGCTGGGGGCCGCCCCATTCCGGCTCGCCGGAGACCAGTTCGGTCACCAACGGCACGCTGCGGGCGGCGACGTCGGCCCGGCTTTCGCCACCATGGGGCGCCCAGGTGGCGTCTTCGCGCCAGGCCAGGCGGGCCCCGGGGGCCTGCGTGTCGACCTCGGTGTGCGTCAGTCCCTGCCAGTCGCCGAGATGGGTTTCCCTCAACCGCGGATCCACCCGGATCGGCTGGCCGGTCCGCTCCCCGAGCCGGATCGCCGTGTCGTAGGCGCGATGCAGATCCGACGACACGATGAGCAACGGCTGTAGCTTGCCGAGCACCTCGGCGGCGGCGATCGCTTGCGCCCGCCCGAGTTCGCTGAGTTGGGAATCCAGCTGCCCCTGCATGCGGCTGCCGGCGTTGAACTCGGTTTGCCCGTGCCGCAACATGATCAGGCGACGAATCGTCATTGCGTGCCCGTCGACTCGTCGGGAACCGCGGCCAGGTCCACGGGCACGACCGGGCAGTCGCCCCACAACCGGTCCAGGGCGTAGAAGTCGCGGTCATCCTGGTGCTGGATGTGCACGACGATGTCGCGGTAGTCCAGCAGCGTCCAGCGGCCCTCCCGGGTGCCCTCCCGGCGCGCCGGCTTGTAGCCCGCCCTGCGCATCTTCTCCTCGACCTCGTCGACTATGGCATTGACCTGCCGCTCGTTGGACGCCGAGGCGATGACGAAGCAGTCGGTGATGACGAGTTGGCCGGACACGTCGATCACGACGACATCGTCGGCCAGCTTCGATGCGGCCGCGCCGGCGGCCACGGTCGCCATGTCGATCGCCTCCTGGGTGGCGGTCATGTGTTGTTCCCGGCGGGCAGGGTTGATCGGCTCACGGTGTCCTTCGATTGTTCGCCGCGATAGAGCCGGCGCTTGGAGACGTACTGCACGACGCCGTCGGGCATCAGGTACCACAGGGGCCGATGCTGCTCGGCGCGCAGTCGGCAGTCGGTCGACGAGATCGCCAGCGCCGGGATCTCAACGAGCGTCAGCACGTCCTCCGCCAGCTCGCCGAGCACGCCGGTGATGTGTTCGCGCCGCAGCTCGTAGCCGGGCCGGCTGACGCCGACGAACCGCGCCAGCTCGAACAGCTCCTCCCAGCCCTGCCAGGACAGGATGGAAGCGAGCGCGTCGGCACCGGTGATGAAGTACAGCTGCGAGTCGGGGTTGAGGGCGTGCAGATCCCGCAGTGTGTCCTTGGTGTAGGTGGGCCCTGCGCGGTCGACGTCGACCCGGCTCACCGAGAAGCGGGGGTTGGACGCGGTGGCGATCACCGTCATCAGGTATCGGTCCTCGGCAGCGGAAACGTGCCGGTCCTTCTGCCAGGGCTGACCGCTGGGTACGAACACCACTTCGTCGAGGTCGAACAGGTCGGCGACCTCACTCGCGGCAACCAGGTGCCCGTAATGGATGGGATCGAACGTCCCACCCATCACACCCAGCCTGCGCAGCTGCTTTTGCACGATTTGCCAGCTTACTTGAGGCGGCGATCCGGCCCGATTCCTCAGCCCGCGGGCTGGCCCGCATCCCGGGGCGCCGCCCGCGAGCGTCACGCCGGCGCAACTCCGGCGCTTGAGCGTCACGCCAGGGTGACGCGGGGACGAAGAACGCCCTCAGACCGGCAGCAGCTGGTCGATCACGGCGGCGAGCTGCTTGGCCGACCGGCATTCATGCATCGCGATGACCTCTTGGTAGCGCGGCACCGCCGAGTCGCCGCTGCCCCATAGGTGCTTGGGTTCGGGGTTCAGCCAGTGCGCGTGCCGGCTGGCGGTCACCATGTGGGCCAGCAGCTCGGTCTCCGGATTGCGGTAGTTGGTGCGGCCGTCACCGAGCACCAGCAGCGAGCTGCGCGGTGACAAGACGTTGGGGAACGCCTGCACGAACGATGCGAAGGCGTTGCCGTAGTCGGAATGCCCGTCGCGGCTGTACACGCCGGCCTCCCGGGTGATCCGCTGAATCGCCACGGCCAGGTCGGCTTCGGGCCCGAACATGTGGGTCACCTCGTCGGTGGTGTCGATGAAGGCGAACACCCTGACCCGCGAGAACTGTTGGCGCAGTGCGTGTACCAGCAGGAGGGTGAAGTGGCTGAACCCGGCGACGGAGCCGGAGACGTCGCACAGCACCACCAGCTCCGGGCGCGCCGGGCGGGGTTTGGCCAGCACGACGTCGATCGGCACGCCGCCGGTGGACATCGACTTGCGCAGCGTCTTGCGCAGGTCGATCACGCCGGCGCGGCTGCGTCGCCGCCGGGCCGCGAGCCGGGTGGCCAGGGTCCGGGCCAGCGGCGCCACCACCCTTTGCATCTGGCGCAGCTGTTCGCCGGAGGCGCGCAGGAACTCGACGTTCTCGGAAAGCTGTGGGATGCCGTACATCTGGACGTGGTCGCGGCCGAGCTGTTCGGCGGTGCGCCGCTTGGTCTCGGCGTCGACCATCTTGCGCAGTTGCGTGATCCGCTGCGCCGCCATCGCTTTGGCGATCTGTTCCTGGGTGGGCGTGGGTTCGTCACCGTACGGGGCGAGCAGCCCCGCCAGCAGCTTGCCCTCCAACTCGTCTAGGGCCATCGCCTTGAGCGCCTGGTACGACGAGAACGACGGGCCGCGGCTGGAGCTGTATTTGCCGTAGGCCTCCACGATGCGCGCGATCATCGCGACCAGCCGCTGGTCCATGTCGGCGAGCTCGGGGTTCTCGTTGAGTAGATCCAGCAGCATCTGGCGCATCGCCTCGACGTCGTCGGGCGGCAAGGAGTCGTCCGACGACGCGTCGGCCTCCTCGTCGGTCACCACCGCGCGCGTGCCCAACGCCGCGGGGAACCACAGGTCGAACATGGCGTCGTAGGTCTCGCGGTGTTCGGGACGGCGCAACACGGCGCAGGCGATGCCCTCGCGTAACACCTCACGATCACCCAAGCCGAGGGTGGCCATCACCCGCCCGGCATCCACGGTCTCGGACGGACCCACCGAAATGCCCACCGCACGAAGAGCTTCCACGAAGCCAACCAGGTGGCCGGGCAGCCCGTGCGGGGCGAGCGGCCGGGTGGGTCGGATGCGGCGGGGGGCCATCGGTGCGTCCCTAGTTCAACCGGAGCTCGCCGGTTGCGCGCTGCTGGTCGGACTGATGCTTGAGAACCACGCCCAGGGTGGCGGCAACGACGGAGTCGTCGATGGTGTCCAGGCCCAGCGCGAGCAGCGTCCGGCCCCAGTCGATCGTCTCGGCCACGGACGGCAGTTTCTTAAGTTGCATGCCCCGCAGCACGCCGATGATGCGCACCAGTTCGTCGGCAAGATGCTGGGGCAACTCGGGCACCCGCGACAACAGGATGCGGCGTTCCAATTCGGGACTCGGAAAGTCAATGTGCAAGAACAGGCAGCGACGCTTGAGGGCCTCCGACAGTTCGCGGGTGGCGTTGGAGGTCAGCACCACGAACGGTGTCCGCTCGGCGGTGATCGTGCCCAGCTCGGGCACGGTCACCGCGAAGTCGGACAGCACCTCGAGCAGCAAGCCCTCGATTTCGATGTCGGCCTTGTCGGTTTCGTCGATCAGCAGCACCGTGGGCTCGGTGCGCCGGATGGCGGTCAGCAGCGGACGCTGCAGCAGGAACTCCTCGCTGAACACGTCGTCCTTGGTCTGGTCCCAGTCTCCCGAGCCGGCCTGGATGCGCAGGATCTGCTTGGCGTGATTCCACTCGTAGAGGGCGCGAGCCTCGTCCACCCCCTCGTAGCACTGCAGGCGGACCAGTCCGGAACCGGTCGCCTGGGCGACGGCGCGGGCCAGCTCGGTCTTGCCCACACCGGCGGGGCCCTCCACCAGCAGCGGCTTGCCCAGCCGGTCGGCGAGGAACACCGCGGTCGCGGTGGCGGTGTCGGGCAGGTAACCGGTCTCGGCCAACCGTCGCGAGACGTCGTCGATGTCGGCGAACAGCGGCTTGGGCCGGGCGGGCACGCTCACTATCTCGGTTCTCCTAAAGCACTTTTCGTCGCGGTCAGGCGGGGCGGATTTGCCCGTCACCCCACGCGATCCACTTGGTCGAGGTCAATTCCGGCAGCCCCATGGGGCCGCGCGCATGCAATTTCTGGGTAGAGATGCCGATTTCGGCGCCGAAACCGAACTGCTCACCGTCGGTGAACGCTGTCGATGCGTTGATCATCACCGCGGCGGCGTCGACGCCGTCGCTAAACCGTTGCGCCGCAGCCATATTGCTAGTGACGATGGCCTCGGTGTGCCCAGTGCCGTACTCGTTGATGTGCGCGATCGCGGCGTCGATGCCGTCGACCACCGCGACCGCGATGTCCATCGACAGGTACTCACGGCGCAGGTCGTCCTCCTCTGCGTCCGCCGAGAACCCGCCGTGCACGGTCACGCCGGCGTCCTCCAGGGCGGCCACCAACCGGGGCAGCGCCTTCTTGGCGATGGCGGCATCGACCAACAGCGTCTCGGCGGCGTTGCAGACACTGGGCCGACGGGTCTTGGAGTTCAGCAGGATCCGTTCCGCCACGTCCAGGTCGGCGCCCTCGTGGACGTACACGTGACAGTTGCCCACGCCGGTCTCGATGGTGGGCACCTGCGCGTCGCGGACCACCGCGTTGATCAGGCTGGCTCCCCCGCGTGGAATCACCACGTCGACCAGGCCGCGGGCCTGGATCAGGTGCGTAACCGTGGAGCGATCGGCGGCCGAAAGCAGTTGCACCGCATCGGCGGGCAGGTCCTCGCTGACCAGCGAAGCGCGCAGCACCTGCACCAGCGCCTGGTTGGACCGCGCGGCCGAGGAACTTCCGCGCAGCAACACGGCGTTGCCCGACTTGAGCGCCAGACCGAAGGCGTCGACGGTGACGTTGGGCCGACCTTCGTAGATCATGCCGACGACGCCGAGCGGCACGCGCTGCTGCCGCAGATGCAAACCGTTGGGCAGGGTGTAGCCGCGCAGCACCTCGCCGACCGGGTCGGGCAGCCCGGCGACCTGACGCAGGCCGGCGGCGATTCCCTCGACACGTATGGGGTCCAGCGCCAACCGGTCGAGCATCGCGGTCGGGGTGCCGGAGGCTTCGGCGGCGCTGAGGTCTTCGGCATTGGCCGACAGGATCAATTCGGTGTGGGCCGCTATCGCGTCGGCCGCCGACCGCAGCGCCTGGTCCTTGGCGACCGTCGGCAGCAATGCCAGGACGCGGGAGGCGACCCGGGCGCGACGAGCGGCGTTGTGGACCTCCCGGCGCAAGTCAGGAAGCGATGGTGCTTGCAGACTCATTGAACCAGGGTATCGGGCCTTAACCGGCCAGGTGAGGCGGCCCGGGTATTACGGCATCCGCTCCGCGCGTAACGTGCCCGCGATCGAGATTCGGCCGCGCGCGGGGTCAGCCCAGCTGTTTCGCCGACCGTTGTGCCTCGACGCCGGCCGGCCCGACCCGCTCGCGGCGCGTCACCTGCCGAACCTTGGCTTGCCGCTCGTCGATCAATCGGCCTAAGTCTTGGAGCAGCAATGGCTTACGCAGCACCAGATGCTCGAGGTGCTCACGATCGATCTGCAGCGCCGTCACCTCGTCCAGTGCGTAGGCGCCGGCGAGGTTGGGCTGACGGGTCAGCGCGGTCAGGCCGAGGAACGATCCCTCGTCGAGGACGCTGACCGGCACCACCGCCCCGTCTTCGGTCGTCGCGGTCAACCGCACCCGGCCGGCGACCAAGAAGGTCATCCCGGACGACACCTGGCCGGCGGACTCCATGATTTCGTCGGCACCGTAGCGGACGAGCTTCGCGTATGGCACCAACGATTGCTGGTCGGTGTGACTCAGCCGCAACGCCGGCGCCACCACCGTGCGCAACGCTTTCTCCACACGCTGCTTGGTGGAGTAGTTGTCGTCGGCACCGTCGAGCCGCAGGCGCGCCCGCCGGGCGGCGTACCAAACCCAGCGCAGGAAGGTCGCTTCGGTGGTTTCGGCGTCGGCAGGCGACATCAGCCTGATGGTCGTACGGTACTGGGCCCCACCCAGAGCGACCGTGGTTGGCACGGTTTCGGGTTTGCGGGCCGGCAGTGCGGCGGCGGCGCGGCTCAGCATCGCGCACACCTTGTCCGGCGAATCGCCGGCCGCGAATTTGGTGGTGATCGCGCAGTCGTACGCGCGGGACGGGCGACTGAGATTCGTGAACGAGGTGCCGGCCAGCATCGAGTTGGGCATGATGCGGATGCCGCTGCCGGTGTCGATGTGTACGGAGCGCCAGTTGACTTCGACGACGCGGCCCCGTGCCGTTCCGGTGTCCAGCCAATCGTTGATCCGGAACGGCTGCTCGAACAGCATGAACAAGCCGGACACGATCTGGCCGACGGAGTTCTGCAGCATCAGGCCGATGACCACCGACGTGATGCCCAGCGCGGTGAACAACCCACCGATCCGAACGCCCCAGATGAACGACAGCATCAGCGCCAGGCCGACGCCTATCACTCCGAAGCGGGCGACGTCGATGAAGATGGCGGGCAATCGTTTGCGCCAGCTTTCTTCGGGCGCGCCCTCGAACACGGTGGCGTTCAGGGCCGACAGCACCAGCACCAGCACCAGCAGGCCGAACACTGTGGTGAGGATCCGTACCGAACCATCTCCGGCCGACACCTGCGAAGCCTTGACGAGCAGCAGTAACAGCGCGCCCAGTGGCAGCAGGTAGTTCCGCAGCAGGCTTGCCTGCCTGGCCAAATGGCTGTTTCGCCGGACCAGCGCGCGGTGCACCTCGGTCAGCAGAATCAAAACGACCGGGAATCCGAGCGCGACGCCGATGGCCCAGTAGAACCACGATGATCCGAACAAGTTCATGATCGCTCCGACAACCGGTAGATCACCTGGTCGGTTCCGCCGACCGAGATGGTGCCGGCCGGCGTGAACTGCCGCACGTCACGCATCGCCTCATATATTTGCGAAGTGACGTAAATCCCCGATTGATTTGCGCCACTCTGCATTTGGTAGGCCAGACTTACTGCGGCACCCCACATGTCGTAGACGAGCCCCGAGCGGCCGACCAGTCCGCTGATGACGTTGCCGGTGTTGATGCCCACTCGGAGCCGCAGCTCATGACCGGTTTGGTTGTTGAATCGTTCGATGATGTGGCGTATTTCGACGGCGAAGTCGACGCTGCGGTGGATGCTGTCCAGCCGTGGCGTGACCACCCCACAGCTGGCGAGATAGCCGTTGTGGAACGTGCGGATCCGTTCGACGCCGAGCGATTCGGCTGCCGAATCGAACTGCCGGAACAGTTCGTCGACGATCCCGACCAACTCGTCGCCGGATACATCCACGGAAACCTCGTCGAGCCCGACGATCTCGGCGAAGATGATGGCCACGTCCTGGTGTTCCTCTGCGATGGTCTCCTGACCCTCGCGATACCGCTGGACGACAGACTCGGGCATGAGCGCCAACAACAAGCGGTCGTTCTCCCGGCGCTGCTCGTTGAGTAACTCCTCCTTGATCGCGAGATTGCGGCTCATCTCATTGAAAGCCGAAGTCAGCTCTCCGATTTCGTCGCGTGTCTTTACCGGGATGTTGACCTCGTAGTCGCCGGAGCTGATCTTCTGCGTACCGGCCTGCAGCCGGCGGATCGGCCGTAACATCAACTGGGCCAATACCATCGAGGCCACGCAGATGGCGAAGATCATGATTGCCACCGTCAGCACCAGCGTCCTGCTGAACCTGCCCAGCCGCGCAAAGGCATCGGAGTTGTCCCGCGTCGCCAGAATCGACCAGTGCAGATCGGAGTTCGGCACGGTCAGCGGGGCGTAGGCCTCCAACTCCCTGTTGCCCAGGTAATCGGTGGCGCTCACGACCCCGGTCTGTCCGCGTTGGGCGGCGCGCAGGCCCGCGGTCGGGACCGGCTGTACCAGCGTCGTACCACCTAGCCGGATCGCTTCGTCCACGACATCGGACGGGGTGCCCGATGCCACGGCCTCGCGCTTGTATTCGGCCGGGTCCTCCAGGAAAAGCCTTGAGTCGGAACGCATCAGGTTGTCGGGGCCGGCCAGATACGTCTCCGTTGCCGGCCCCATACCGGCGGCCTCCCAGTGCTTGTCGGCGGTCATGATCTTGTTGATCTTCGAGATCGGCAGCGGCAGGGCCATGACGCCGTTCAATTTGCCGTTCATTCCCACCGGGGATACCACCCACGCGGTGGGGGTGTCGAGCTGCGGTTGGTAGGGCTGGAAGTCGGTGATCCAGACGAACTCGACATCGTTGGAGCGCAACGCTTTCTGGTATGCCTCGCGCAGATTGGATTCCCGGTACGGGCCGGTGAGAATGTTGGTGCCGAGGTCGGGTCCCTTGTTCACCGAATAGACGACATTGCCCTGCATGTCCAGCAACAGCGCATCGGGGTATTCGAACCGGGTGACGATGTTGCGCATGTAGAAGCTGTAACGGGCGCTGGCCGCCGACCACGCGCTGCCGTCGCCGGCGTCCTCAACCTTCCTCGCCTCGGCGATCGATGGGTTCGGCGCGGTGTAATTCGCCTGAAGGTACTTCTGCGCGTTGGAACTCGGGAATATTGCGTTGCGATCGAGTTCCTCGCCGGTCATCTGCTTGATCGGTTTGATCATGTTGTTGTCGTAGTAGTTGACGAGCGCCTGCTGCTGGGGCGGCGTGATCGTCGCGTTGGACAACTGCGCGAAGCCGTCGGTGAAAGCCGTCGTCGCCTCGACAATGCTGAAGCCGCCGCTGTAGACGATCAGGGAATTCGTCACCTCTTTGAAAAGCGACTGCACCTGCCGCGCCTGGGACTCGCGCAGTTCGGTGAGTCGCTCGGACTCGACTTGGCGCAGCGCGTTGCGGCCCGACGACGCCCCGATGAAGGCGATCACCCCGATGGACAGGATGCTGCAGACGAGCAGTGTCAGCAAAAGCTTGGATTGCAGGCCGAGCCGGAAAAGCCGACGGCGGCGGAACTTATGGCGCTTGCGGGCCTGGCCTTGCTCTGCCACAGGCATTTCGGCCGGAGCCTGCCCCGCGGCATGTTCCGGTGTGGTCTTGGAAGCCGGTTCAGCGTCTTGTAGCTCGCTCGATGTCACTCGACTTCGCCCTTCCTCGGACACGCAGCATCGCTCACGCAGCACACTAGCGCGCGTGTCTCAAGATATGGGCGATTGCGCCAAAGCATTCGACGCTGACGCTGGCCGCCCCTTCATTCAGCTAATGGAGCCCACTTATCCTTGGCGCTATGAGCGATGGGTGCGCGGAGGGTTGCGGTTGCGGGGCGACCGACGTGACAACCATCCAACGCCCGGAGCGCGACGCCGAATGGGTACGGGCTGCGCGCTTCGCGCGATGGCTCGCGTGGTCGAGCCTGCTGTGGATGTGCGCCGAGGGCGCGCTCGGCCTGTGGCAAGGGTTCGCCGCCGGATCTGTCTCGCTGATCGGCTGGGCGCTGGGCAGCGCGGTCGAGGGCTTGGCGAGCGTGATCGTCCTGTGGCGGTTCACGGGTTCGCGCACGCTCTCGGAGACCTCGGAGCGCCGGGCGCAACACGGCGTGGCCGCCTCGTTCTGGCTCATTGCGCCCTACATCGCCGTCGAATCGGTCCGTAGCCTGCTCGCCGGGGCCCACCCCGAGACGACATGGATCGGGATGGCCTTGACCGCCGCAGCGCTGGTCCTGATGCCGCTACTCGGCTGGGCCAAGCAACGGCTCGCCAGGCGCCTGGACTCGCGGGCCACCGCCGGGGAGGGCACACAAAACTATTTGTGCGCCGCGCAATCCGCCGCGGTGCTTCTTACGCTGGCCGTCATCGCCGTGTGGCCGGCAGGCTGGTGGCTGGACCCGGTCGTCGGACTCGTCATCGCAGGCGTTGCGGTCCGGGAGGGTTTCGGGGCGTGGCGTGGTGAGGAGTGCGCGTGCTGACGCACGCGCCAAACCCTCTGCACCGCAGATGGTTTGGCTCTTGGAACGACTAAGGTCAACGTGATGGCACGAGTCTGTGTGGTCGGCAGCGTGAATATGGACCTGTCGATGCGCGTCGATGCCCTTCCCCGCCCCGGCGAGACGGTGCTGGCCTCGTCGTTGACCTACGCGCCGGGCGGTAAGGGCGGTAATCAGGCGGTGGCGGCGGCGCGTGCCGGCGCACGGGTGCAATTCGTCGGCGCGATCGGCGATGACCCGGCCGGCGGGCAATTGCGCGCTCACCTGCTGGACAACGGCGTCGGCCTGGACGCTACCGCCGAAACGCCCGGACCGAGCGGCACGGCGATCGTCGTCGTTGACGCCAACGCCGAGAACACCATCGTGGTCGCGCCGGGCGCCAACGGTCGGCTGGCGCTGGATGCCACGGCCGTCCGAAGCGTCATCGCCGGCTGCGATGTGTTATTGACGCAGCTGGAAATTCCGGTGCGGGCGGCGGTGGCCGCGGCGCAGCAGGCCCGTTCGGCCGGGGCGGTCGTCATTGTCAATGCATCGCCGACCGGCCGGGACCGGGACTCGCTGGCCGAGCTGGCGGCGGCGGCCGATGTGGTGATCGCCAACGAAGCCGAGGCCGACGAGTGGCCGTGGCGGCCCAGTCACCTGGTGACCACGCTGGGTGCGCGCGGCGCCCGGTACATCGGCGTCGACGGCGAATTCCTGGTGCCCGCTCCCCCGGTGGCCGCGATTGACACCACCGGGGCCGGCGACGTGTTCGCCGGAGTGCTGGCCGGCAGCTGGCCGCCCCATCCCGGTTCGCCTGCCCAGCGGCTGCGCGCGTTGCGGCGCGCCTGCGCAGCGGGCGCGCTGGCGACGCTGGTGCCGGGCGCCGGCAACTGCGCACCGGATGCCCGAGCGATCGACACGGCGCTCGAATAACCAGCCTGACCTGCGGTTGGCAGTGGTTGGCAGCGTCTGGCGTCGATCTGGCAGTGGTTTGCGAGCAGCGTCAGTGGCGATCGTTGTCAGCCATCGACGAAAGGAACATCAATGTCCGCCACCACCATCGACCGCACGGGCACCCGGGACGGCCTGCTTCGCCTCGCCATGCGCGCCGACGCCGCCATCAGCGGGCTGGTCGGCCTGGCCGGTATCCCGTTGGCCGGCCGGCTCGCCGAGCTCTCGGGCACCACGAAGGCGTTCGAATACACCATGGCCGCGTTCTTGATCGGCTACGGCGTGCTCGTGTTCGGGCTCGCCAGTATGCGATCGGTACTGCGCGCCGGTATGGGCGTCATCATCGCCAATGTGGCCTACACGGTGGCCTCCGTCGTTCTGGTGCTCGCGGATGTCTTCCCGCTGACCTCGGCCGGCGTCGCGTTGAATCTGGCGGCGGGCGCCTACACGCTGGTGTTCGCGGAGCTGCAGTACCAGGGCTGGCGCCGCGCGAGGGCGTGAGCGGACGCTCGGGGCCCGTCCGGCGATCCCGGGCGGGCTCGGAGCGTGCTACTCCTCGGGAATTTGCCGCTCGATCTCGTCGAGCCAGATGCGCGCGGACATGTCCGACGGGGCACGCCAATCACCGCGCGGTGACAGCGCACCACCGTGCGACACCTTGGGGCCGTTGGGCAATGCCGAGCGCTTGAACTGGCTGAACGAGTAGAACCGCTGCACGAAGACCCCGAGCCAATGCCGAATCTCTTTGAGCGAGTAAACCGGTCGCTTGTCGGCGGGGTATCCCGGGGGCCAGTTCCCCCGCTCGGGGTTGCTCCACGCGTGCCATGCCAGGAACGCGATCTTCGACGGCCGGAACCCGTAGCGCAGCACGTGGAACAGCGAGAAGTCCTGCAGGGCATACGGTCCGACCTTGTCCTCGCTGCTCTGCAGTTCTTCCTCTTCACCTTTCGGTACGAGCTCCGGGGAGATCTCGGTGTCCAGCACCGACTGCAGCACGTCGGTGACGTCGGACTCGAACTGGCCGGACGAGATGACCCAGCGGATCAGGTGCTGGATGAGCGTCTTCGGGACGCCGCCATTAACGTTGTAGTGCGACATCTGGTCGCCCACCCCGTAGGTCGACCAGCCCAGCCCGATTTCGGAAAGGTCACCGGTGCCGAGCACGATGCCGCCGCGCTGGTTGGCCAGCCGGAACAGGTAGTCGGTGCGCAGGCCCGCCTGCACGTTCTCGAAGGTGACGTCGTAAACCTTCTCCCCGCGCCCGAACGGATGGTCGATCTCCTTGAACATGACCATTGCGGTCTCGGTGATGTCGATTTCGGAGAAGGTGACCCCGAGCGCGCGGCACAGCTCGATCGCATTGCGTTTGGTGCGATCGCCCGTCGCGAACCCGGGCAGCGTGAACGCCAAAATGTCGCTGCGCGGCCGCTCTTCGCGGTCCATCGCCCGTGCGGCGACAATCAACGCGTGGGTCGAGTCCAGGCCACCGGAAATCCCGATGACGATCTTCGGGTAGTTCAGCGCGCGTAGCCGCTGCTCCAGCCCGGAAACCTGGATGTTGTAGGCCTCGTAGCAATCCTGTTCCAGGCGTTGCGGATCGGCGGGGACGAAGGGGAAGCGCTCGATGTCGCGGCGCAATCCAATATCGCCGTCGGGCGGGTCCAGCCGGAAGTCGATGTGCCGGAACGACTCGGCCGACCCGCGGTGGTGGCGCCGGTTGTCGTCGAAGGTCCCCATGCGCAGCCGTTCCGCCCGCAGCAGGTCGATGTCGACGTCGGCGATGCTGCGCCGCTCCCCTTTCGGGAAGCGCTCGGATGAGGCCAGCAGCTCACCGTTCTCCCACACCATGGTCTGACCGTCCCAGGCCAGGTCGGTGGTCGACTCGCCCTCGCCCGCGGCGGCGTAGACGTAGGCGGCCAGGCACCGCGCCGACGCCGAACGGGCCAACAGGCAGCGGTCCTCTGCGCGGCCGATCGTGATCGGACTGCCGGACAGGTTCGCCAGCACCGTGGCGCCCGCCAGCGCCGCTTCCGCGCTGGGCGGAATCGGCACGAACATGTCCTCGCAGATTTCGACGTGCAGCACGAAATCGGGGACATCCGATGCGGCGAACAGCAGGTCCGGGCCGAACGGGACGTCGGCGTCACAGATCCGGATGGTGCCGCGCTCGTCGTCTCCAGCCGCGATCTGGCGGCTCTCGTAGAACTCCCGGTAGGTGGGCAGGTACGACTTCGGCACCACCCCGAGCACCGTGCCCCGGTGGATGACCACCGCGGTGTTGTAGATGCGATGGCGGTAGCGCAGTGGGGCACCGACGACCAGAACCGGCAGCAGATCGATCGAGGACCCGACGATGCTCTCGATGGCGGCTGCGACGTCATCGAGCAATAGGTCCTGCATCACGATGTCCTCGATGGAATACCCGGACAACGTCAGCTCCGGGAACACGGCCAGCGCGGCGCCGTCGTCGTGACAAGCCTGCGCCAACCGCAAGACCGACTCCGCGTTGGCCGCCGGATCGCCGAGCGTGGTGTGATGCGTGCACGCGGCGACCCGGACAAAGCCCTGACTGTAAGCGTTGTAAAAGTCCATCGCCCTTCCATTGTCGCCTGACCTGTGTCAACCCGTGGCCGCCGGGTATCCCCTCCATCATGAGCGATACTGCCGTGGTCGTGGTCGACATGATGAACACCTATCAGCATCCCGATGCTGAAGAACTAATACCCAATGTCGCCAACGTCATCGACCCGCTGGCCGATTTGGTCCGGCGCGCACGCGAATCCGACGACGTGGACCTGGTATACGTCAACGACAACTACGGCGATTTCGCGGCCCAGTTCTCCGACATTGTCAGCTCCGCGCTCGACGGCGCGCGGCCCGATCTGGTGAAGCCGATCGTGCCGGCCGGGGAGTGCCGGGTGATGACCAAGGTCCGGCACAGCGCCTTCTATGCGACCGCGCTGGCGTACCTGCTGAACCGCCTGGAGACCAAGCGGTTGGTCATCGCGGGACAGGTCACCGAGCAGTGCATCCTCTACACCGCGCTTGACGCCTACGTGCGCCACTTTCCCGTCGTGATTCCGACCGACGCCGTCGCCGGCATCGACGCCGAGCTGGGGGCGGCGGCGCTGAAGATGATGGAGAAGAACATGTCCGCGGAGCTCACCACCGCCGCGGAGTGCCTCGGTTAGCCACCTCGGTGGCCGTACGCTGGACGGGGTGACCACCCGACGCGCAGAATCGCCGGAACTGGTCGCGTTGCTGGCCGGCCGCCGGCTGGCGGTGCTGACGGGGGCGGGGCTGTCCACCGATTCCGGCATTCCCGATTACCGGGGTCCTGATTCGCCGCCCAGCAATCCCATGACGATCCGCCACTTCACCTCGGATCCGGCGTTCCGGCAGCGGTATTGGGCGCGCAACCACGTCGGCTGGCGACACATGGACGACACCATGCCCAACGCCGGTCACCGGGCGTTGGCCGCGCTCGAGCGCGCTTCGGTGGTGACCGGGGTAGTCACCCAGAACGTCGACCTGCTGCACACCAAGGCCGGCAGCGAAAACGTCGTCAATCTCCACGGCACCTACGCGCGGGTGGTCTGCCTGGGCTGCGGATACACCATGAGCCGCGCCGCGCTGGCCGAACAACTGGAAACGCTCAACCCGGGATTCGCCGAGCGCGCCGAAGCGGTCGGCGGCCTCGCGGTGGCCCCCGACGCCGATGCCGTCGTCGCCGATACCACGTCGTTCCGCTACCTGGACTGCCCGTGCTGTGGCGGAATGCTCAAGCCGGACATCGTCTACTTCGGCGAAAGCGTCGCCAAAGAGGTTGTCGACCAAGCATATTCATTGGTAGACGAGGCCGATGCACTGCTGGTCACCGGCTCGTCGCTGACTGTGTTCTCCGGCTACCGATTCGTGCGTCACGCCGCCGCGCTGGGCAGGCCTATCGCCATCATCAACCGGGGCCGCACCCGCGGGGATGACCTGGCCACCGTCAAGGTCGACGGCGGCTGCTCGGAGCTGCTGACGCTGCTGGCTGACGAATTATCGCCGATAGCAGCGGGTTAGAACGTGCACGGCATGCTGCGCACGGCGTGAATGAAGTTGCCCGCCACGTATGTGGGCTCACCCGTCTGAATGTCCGGCAGCTGCCGCAACAACTCGCCGAAGATGGCCCGCAGCTGCGCCCGGGCCACATGCGCGCCGAGACAGAAGTGCACCCCGCCGCCGCCGAAGCCGACGTGCGGGTTGGGGTTGCGGCTCAGGTCGAAACGCTCCGGGTGGTCGAAAGCCTCGGTGTCCCAGTTCCCGGACGGATAGAACATCACCACCTTCTCCCCCGCCCGGATGGTCTGGCCGCCCAGCTCGACATCCGTTGCCGCCGTGCGCCGGAAGGTCATCACCGGTGATGCCCACCGGATGAACTCCTCGACCGCCATGGGAATCCGGTTGTCGAAATCCTCGAGGAGCCAGGCGCGCTGATCGGGAAAGTCCGTGAGCGCCTTCATCGCATGGCTGGTGGTCTGGCGGGTGGTGTCGTTGGCGGCCACGGCGAGCAGCACGAAGAACGCGGCCACGTCGGCGTCGGAAAGCCTGTCGCCGTCCACCTCCGCGTTCACCAGGCCGCTGAACAGGTCGTCGCCGGGCCGCTCGCGGCGTTCCGCGGCCAGCGCGCCGGCAACCTGGTGCAGATACATCTGATTCTCGACCAGGACCTCCAGCGGATTGCGCCCGCCGAGGTAAATGGGGTCGGCCCATGACACCAGCGCATCGGCGGCCCGTGCCACGTGCTCGCGCTCGGATTCTTCGATCCCCACCATGTCCGAGAGTGTGCGGATGGGCAGCTGCTTGGAACACTGCTCGACGAAATCGACGCCGCTGCCGGCGGCCCGGAGTTCTTCGACGATGGTCTTGGCGTTCGCCTTGATCGAGTCCTCGATGCGGCGGACCTGCCGAGGGGTGAACGCCGCGCTGACCAGCTTGCGCAGCTTGGTGTGCCGCGGTGGGTCCATCGCGAGGAAGGATTGCGACGCCTCGAGCAGTTCCACGGGAACGTTCTCGAAAATCACGCCTTTGCCGGACAGGAACACCTCGTTGTTGCGGCTGACCGAGACGATGTCCGCGCGCCGGGTGACCGCCCAGTAGCCGGGATCGTCGGGATCGGACATCAGGGCGTCTTCGACCGGGGGGTGCCAGCTCACCGGGCGTTCGGCCCGCAGCACCGCGAACGAACGCTCGCGATCGGCCGCGGTGGTCGACCAGAACGCCCGCGAGGACAGGTCGATGGGGTCGTAGGCACGTCCGGGCTTCCCGGTGCCCGACACCCCGGTCATCACGGTCATTGGTGATCCCTCCGTTGCGTATGACGTCGGTCACAGACTCCCTGCGACACTATTCCTAGACATAGTGTCTAGTCAAGACGTCAAACGGCGCTCTATGCTGGGAAGATGCCATCGGTCACCCGGAAGCCGCAGGCCAACCGCGAACAGGAACGTCAGCAGCGGCGCGAGCAGATCGAGCGCCGGCTGCTGGACGCCACTGAGCGGCTGATGCGCGACGGCGCCAGCTTCACCGAGCTCAGCGTGGACCGGCTGTCTGGCGCGGCCGGAATTTCCCGCGCGAGCTTCTACATCTACTTCGAGGACAAAGGGCACCTGCTGCGCCGCCTGGCCAACCAGGTGTTCGCCGACCTCGCCGACAGCGCGGATCGCTGGTGGAGCGTGGCCGGGCGGCACGATCCGGGCGACGTCCGCGCCGCGATGGACGGCATCATCGCCAGCTATCGGCGGCACCAGCCGGTGCTGGTCGCGCTCAACGAGATGGCCGGTTATGACCCGCTGGTCGCGGCGACCTACCGCAACCTGTTGACCGCGGTCACCGGGCGGATGACCCGGGTCATCGAGGAGGGGCAGGCCGATGGCTCGATCCGGCCGGAATTGTCCGCGGCCACCACTGCCAACGCACTGACCTGGATGGTCGAGCGGGCCTGCCAGCAGAACCTCCCGGTGAACCCGCACGACTATGACGCGGAAATGGCCGCCACGTTGACCGAGATCGTCTGGGGTGCACTGTATCTCAAGGCCGCCTCGGTGCGCTGAGGCGCCGGGGAGCCGGTGGCCGTCTGTGACGAGAACAACATAGTTAGGACACTAATTATTGGACTACCATATAAATATGGCGCCGCTGATCGCACCGGAGATCGACCCGCTTTCCCTCGAACAGCAGGTTTGCTTCGCGCTGGGCGTGACCAACCGCGCCGTTTTGGCGGTCTACCGGCCATTGCTGGAGCCGTTGGGGCTGACTCACCCGCAGTACCTGGTGATGCTGACGCTCTGGGATCACCAGCGGGCAGCAACGGGACAGCGAAAAGCGCTGTCGGTCAAGGAGATCGCGACCACGTTGCAGATGGATCCGGCCACGCTGTCGCCGATGCTCAAGCGCTTGGAGGCGCTCGGCCTCATCACCCGTACGCGAAGCACCGTCGACGAGCGCTCCACTGACGTCAAACTCACCGACAGCGGCACCGCCTTGCGGCGCCGTGCGCTGAAAATTCCACCCGCCGTGGTCGCGCGTCTGGGTGTCGACCTCGCCGAACTTCAGCACCTACACCAGGTGCTGACCCGCATCAACGCGGCCGCCTTGGCAGCGGGCGCATTGCAGTCCTAACCCGCCGCCTATAGGAGTCACTGTGACCGAATCCAAGACCCGCACCAAACCCAACTTCTGGCAGCACATCGCCTACTCGTACGGTCGGTGCCTGCCCAGCTCGATGCGCGAGTGGGTCGCCAACGATCTGGCGGGCAAGGGAGCCGTGCGCCGGCACATGATCCGGTGGGCCATCCCACCCCTGTTGGTTCTCGCGCCCTTCTGGCTGCTGCCCGCTTCGCTGTACGTGCACACCGAGATGACGGTGCCGCTCTACACCTGGGCCCTGCTGATCTCGCTTGCGTTGAACAAGGTCTGGCGTCGGCACCGGCTGGCGCAGCATGGCCTGAACCCGAACCTGGTCGACGTGCTCAAGAACAAGAAGCAAGCGAAGATGCACGAGGACTACGCCCTGCGTTACGGGCCGCGTCCCGAATCAGCGGCGTGGCAGGACAACAGCAACCCCTTCAGCTAGCCGCCTTAAACCGCCACCAGGTCGTCGGCATGCACCGCGGGCCTGCGCAACTCCCCCGGCAACTCGGAGGTTGACCGGCCGATCATGCTCGCCAGTTCGGTCGCGTCATAGGCCACCACGCCGCGGGCCACCATGGCCGCGTCCGGGCCGCGCAGTTCGACGACGTCTCCGGCGTAGAACCGGCCCGACACCGCGGTGATGCCGGCCGCAAGCAACGAGCGACGCTGGGATACCACCGCACGCACCGCGCCCTCGTCCAGGGTCAGCGCGCCGGCCGCCTCGGCGGCATACCGCACCCAGAACCGGCGGGCCGACATCCGAACGGGCCGGGCGGCAAACACCGTGCCGACCGAGGCATCGGTCAGGGCGGTCGCGGCGTCGGCCGCGGCGGCGAGCAGGACCGGCACTCCCGCGTCGGCGGCCAGCGAGGCCGACGACATCTTGGACACCATCCCCCCGGTACCCAAGTCGCTGCCCGGCCCGGCAACCACGCCGGTCAGATCCGCGGCGCCGGAGACTTCCGCAATGAATCGGGCGCCCTGGGTTTTTCGGGGATCGGAGTCGTACAGACCGTCGATGTCGGAGAGCAGCACCAGGGCCTCGGCTCCGACCAGGTGAGCGACCAGCGCCGAAAGCCGGTCGTTGTCGCCGAACCGAATCTCGTTGGTGGCCACCGTGTCGTTCTCGTTGACGATCGCCACCGCGTGCAGGGCCCGCAGCCGGTCCAGGGTGCGCTGGGCGTTCGTGTGCTGGGCCCGCATGGAGATATCGTGCGCGGTCAGCAGCACCTGTCCCACCGTGCGGCCATACCGCGCGAACGCCGCACTCCACGCGTTCACCAGCGCGACCTGCCCGACGCTGGCCGCGGCCTGCTTGGTCGCCAAATCCTTGGGGCGACGGGTTAATCCGAGCGGTTCGATGCCGGCGGCGATGGCGCCCGAAGAGACGATGACGACGTCGGTGCCCGCCTTCATGCGCGTTTCGATGGCGTCGGCCAGCCCGGCCAGCCGGCCCGCGTCGAACACCCCGGACGGTGTGGTCAGCGCGTTGGTCCCGACCTTGACCACCAGGCTGCGCGCGGTCCGGATGGCTTCGCGGTGCGTGGTCACGACTCGTCACCGCGTTCGCGGCGCTGACGGCGGGCGGCCTTGCGCTCCGCGGCCCCGGTGCGCTCGCTGCGTTCCAGCCGCACATCGGTGCCTCTCCCAGACATCGCAACATGTTGTCCCGCAGGCGTTTGCGGCTCCCAGTCGAATGTCATGTCCCCGATGGTCACGGCGCACCCGGGTTGCGCGCCCAGCCGCAGCAGTTCATCCTCGACGCCCAACCGGGCCAGGCGGTCGGCGAGGTAGCCCACGGCTTCGTCGTTGTCGAAGTTGGTCTGCCGGACCCAACGCTGGGGCCGGGCGCCCGTGACCACGAAGCCGCCCTCGCCGTCCGGCTCGACGGTGAAGCCGCTGTCGTCGACGGGAACCGGCCGGATGACCGGCCGACGCGGCACGACCTGCGGGCGGGCGGCGTTGTATTCCGAGATCATTCGCCACAGCCCGAAAATCAACGGCTGCAGGCCTTCCCGCGACACCGTCGACACCAGGAACACCGGCCAGCCGCGTTCGGCGATGTCGTCGCGGACGAATTCGGCGAGTTCCCGCGCCTCGGGCACGTCGATCTTGTTGAGAACCACCGCCCGTGGCCGCTCGGCGAGATCGCCCAGGGTCGAATCGCCTTGCAGGGTAGGCGTATATGCGGCGAGTTCGGCTTCCAACGCGTCGATGTCGGACATCGGGTCGCGGCCCGGCTCGGCGGTGGCGCAGTCGACGACGTGCACCAGCACGGCGCAGCGCTCGATGTGCCGAAGGAAATCAAGGCCGAGGCCACGGCCCTGCGATGCGCCGGGAATCAGGCCCGGCACATCGGCGACGGTGAAGGTGTGCTCGCCCGCCGACACCACACCGAGGTTGGGCACCAGCGTGGTGAACGGATAGTCCGCGATCTTCGGTTTGGCTGCCGAGATCGCCGACACCAGTGACGATTTCCCCGCCGACGGAAAACCGATGAGGCCGGCGTCGGCGACGGTCTTGAGCTCGAGCGTCAGGTCCCGCGCTTCGCCCTGCTCACCGAGCAGCGCGAAGCCGGGGGCCTTGCGGGCACGCGACGCGAGTGCGGCGTTGCCCAGGCCGCCACGGCCACCGGCCGCGGCTTCGAATCGGGTGCCCGCACCCACCAGATCTGCCAGCAGCCGGCCGTTTTCGTCCAAGACCACGGTGCCGTCGGGAACTTTGACTTCCATGTCCGCGCCGGCCGCACCGTCGCGGTTGTTGCCCATCCCCTGTTTGCCCGACGGCGCGGTGACGTGCGGATGGAAGTGGAAGTCCAGCAAGGTGTGGACTTGCGGGTCGACGACGAACACGATGCTGCCGCCGCGGCCGCCATTGCCGCCGTCGGGACCGCCCAGCGGCTTGAATTTCTCGCGATGGACCGACGCGCAGCCGTTACCGCCGGAACCCGCGCGCGCATGGATGACGACCCGATCGACAAATCGAGGCATCGAATACCAGCCCTTCGAATGTCACGCCAGGGCGAATACCTCGCGAAGCCGCCGCAACGTTCCCCGCCCGGGGCGGTGCCCCCGGCTCGTGAGGCCTAGACCTGGGGCGTGATGCTGACGGTTTTGCGGCCGCGCTTGATACCGAACTCGACGGCTCCGGCGGCCTTGGCGAACAACGTGTCGTCGCCGCCACGTCCGACGTTCAGGCCGGGATGGAACTTCGTGCCACGCTGGCGAACGATGATCTCGCCCGCCTTGACGATCTGGCCGCCGAACCGCTTCACGCCGAGCCGCTGAGCGGCGGAATCCCGGCCGTTGCGCGAGCTGGAAGCGCCCTTCTTGTGTGCCATGTCTGTCGCCTCCCGCTACTTGATTCCGGTGACCTTCAGGACCGTCAGCTGCTGACGGTGCCCCTGACGCTTGTGGTAGCCGGTCTTGTTCCTGAACTTGTGGATACGGATCTTGGGGCCCTTGGTGTGCTCGAGCACCTCGCCGGTCACCGCCACCTTGGCCAGCGCGGCGGCGTCGGTGGTCACCTTCGCGCCGTCCACGACCAGCGTGACGGGGAGCGACACGTTCGCGCCCGGGTCGGAGTCGAGCTTCTCGACCTTGACCACGTCCCCGACGGCGACCTTGTACTGCTTGCCGCCCGTCTTGACGATTGCGTAGGTCGCCATCGTTGCTCCTGCCTTCTTTCCTGTGCTCAGCCGCTTCTTCGGCTCTTCGCGCGCGAGCCACCGGCGGTGCGCTCGGACAAAGCTAAGTGGGTCTGGGTTGCGGGTCTGCGCCGGCTGCCCGGGAGTCCCGCTGTCGCCGGCCAAAGTCCACCCGGCCTGACGACAACTGTCCTAGGGTACTTGACCAGCGGCTACAGGGTCAAACTGGTCCAGGTCAGTCCGCGTTGATGGGCGGGCCCGCCGGTCTGCCCGCCGCGCGGCGCCGCCGCGGACGTCCGAAGCCCGGTCCGCCGTTGACGGACCTTTCGGAATCCTCGTCGGAATCGGAGTCATCCGAGTCGGAATCGTCCTCGACGTCCAAGTCGTCGTCGTCCATCTCGAGGTCCTCGTCGTCCTCGTCAAGGTCCTCCTCGTCGTCGAGATCCTCGTCATCGTCGTCGAGATCGTCCTCAGAGTCGTCGGTGTCTTCGTCAGTGTCTTCGTCAGACTCCTCGAAGTCCTCTTGGTCGGTGTCCTCCTCGTCGGCCACGTCCCGTTGCTTCCGCTCGTCGAAGTCGTCGGTCGCTTCCTCGGCGGACTCGTCGGATTCTTCGTCGTCACGCTCGCCCTGCGCGGACCCGCCGGCGGCCATCGCCTTGAACATCGGGTGCTCGCCGGGAGCGTGCGCGGGCACCTTGGCCACCACCGGCTCCTCGGCCCCCTTCTTCTTGGAGCGCCTGCCGCGCCGACCACCGGACTCCGACTTGCGCCCGTTCGAGGGGGCTGAGTCCACCGGGTCGGTGTGCAGCACGATCCCCCGGCCGCCGCAGTGGGTGCACGACGTCGAGAAGGCCTCGATCAGCCCGGTACCCAAGCGCTTGCGGGTCAGCTGGACCAGGCCGAGCGACGTCACCTCGGATACCTGATGGCGGGTGCGGTCGCGGGCCAGCGCTTCGGTGAGCCGCCGCAACACCAAGTCGCGGTTGGACTCGAGGACCATGTCGATGAAGTCGATGACCACGATGCCGCCGATGTCACGAAGCCGGAGCTGGCGGACGATCTCCTCGGCCGCCTCCAGGTTGTTCTTGGTGACCGTCTGCTCGAGGTTGCCGCCGGACCCGGTGAACTTGCCGGTGTTGACATCGACCACCGTCATGGCCTCGGTCCGGTCGATCACCAGCGTGCCGCCCGAGGGCAGCCAGACCTTGCGCTCCATCGCCTTGGCGAGTTGCTCGTCGATGCGATGCACCGCGAAGACGTCGGGCCCCGGCTGACCGTCGGCGCCGCTGGGCGGTTCGTACTTGTTCAGCTTTGAAACCAGGTCGGGCGCAACGGAATTCACATAGTCGGTGATCGTCGTCCACGCCTCGTCGCCGGAGACGATGAGGCCGGCGAAGTCCTCGTTGAACAGGTCACGGATGACCTTGACCAGCACGTCGGGCTCTTCATAGAGCGCCACCGCCGCGCCGGCGGCCTTCTCGGTGATCTCGGCCGCCTTGGCCTCGATTTGCTTCCAGCGCTCCTGCAGCCGGGTGACGTCGTTGCGGATGTCGTCCTCTTTGACGCCCTCGGATGCGGTACGGATGATCACCCCGGCATCGGACGGCACCACTTCGCGCAGGATTTCTTTCAGCCGCTGCCGTTCGGTGTCGGGCAGCTTGCGGCTGATCCCGGTCGACGACGCGCCCGGCACGTAGACCAGGTACCGGCCGGCCAGCGACACCTGGGTGGTCAGCCGGGCGCCCTTGTGCCCGACGGGGTCCTTGCTGACCTGTACCACAACGTAATCGCCCGGTTTGAGCGCCTGTTCGATCTTGCGGTCGGACCCGCCCAGGCCGGCGGCTTCCCAGTTGACCTCGCCGGCGTAGAGCACGCCGTTGCGGCCGCGGCCGATGTCGACGAACGCCGCCTCCATCGACGGCAGGACGTTCTGCACGATCCCGAGGTAGATGTTGCCCACCAGCGAGGCGGACGCGGCCGAGGTCACGAAGTGCTCGACGACGATGCCGTCCTCGAGCACGGCGATCTGGGTGTAGCGCGCCCCCTGATGCGGCGGCTCGGTGCGGACCCTGTCGCGCACGACCATGATCCGTTCGACGGCCTCGCGGCGCGCCAGGAACTCCGCCTCGCTCAGTACCGGCGGACGACGCCGTCCGGCGTCGCGGCCGTCTCGGCGCCGCTGTCGCTTGGCCTCCAGCCGGGTGGACCCGTCGATGCCCTTGATCTCGGCGTTTGACGAGCCATTTCCGCCATTGCCGCCGTTCTTCCCGCCGCGGGACGGCCGCTCGTGCACCACCGTGTTGGGCGGATCGTCCGGAGATGCGTTTTCATCACCGTCGTCGCCCGAGCCCGACTTGCGTCGCCGGCGCCTGCGGCGGCGGCGATTGCCGCCCTCCGCCGAACCGTCGTCACCGGTGTCGGATTCATCGGATTCGTCGTCTTCGCCGTCGTCGTCCTCGGCGTCGGCGTCGGAGGAGTCGGCCTCTCCCGCCTTCTGGCCCCGCTGTTGCGGCTCGTCGTCGTCGCCCGAGTCGTTCTGGTTGTCGGGTCCGCCCTGCTCACCCCGGCCGCGGCCGCGCCCGCGACGGCCCCGGCGGCGCCGCCGGTTGGCCGGTCGATCGGCCTGCTCGTCGTCTTCGTCGTCGGCGTCGGAATCGTCGGAGTCGGCATCGTCGTCGGCGTTGCCGTCGTCTTCCTCAGCACTTACCGGCTGCGGCGCGACGAACAGCGGCATGTAATGCGGCCGCTCGACCGCCGTCTCCAACATCAGCCGGGATTCGGGTTCCTCGGCCGCGGCTTGGACCTTCTCGCCGCCGGCTTCGGCGTCCTCGGCGCCCCCCTCGGGCTGGGCGGCCAGCAGATCGCGTACCCGGACCGCGTCATCACGGTCCACGGTGGAGTGCGCGCTGCGTATCCGTCCGTCCAGGGCGCTGAGCGCATCCAGCACCCGCTTACTGGTCGTTCCCAGCGTTCGGGCCAGCGAATGGACTCTCAGGCGGTCCGGCAGTTCGTCGTGCCGGGTCGGCTCTTCGGATGACTCTGCGGATGGTGCACCGTCTACCACGTATTCTCCTCAAGCCCCCGGGCGCGTCCTTGCGACGCGGCCACGCGAGGGCTTCGCTATGGGCCCGGCTAACTTCCCCCGGGCTTGTGATGGTCTCGCCCCGAGCGGTTCGCGGGGAATGCACTCGGCGCCGTGCTGAATGATGGCCTGACATGCCGCGCACCAACGCCGGGTGGCGATGATCGCGCTTGTCTAAGTCTTCATTCGGGTGTCCGAAGCCGGTCCGGCGACGTTCACCCTCCGTCAGTATCCCACATCACTCGGCGAGTCCCACAAACCCGTGAGCGAACGGGCCGTCAGCGGCGCGGCGCGGCTCCGTTAGCCGGGGGCTACGCGTCGGGAAACCAGAGCGCGATTTCGCGCTTTGCGGACTCGGTCGAATCGGACCCATGCACGAGGTTGAACTGCGTCTCCAGCCCGAAATCGCCCCGGATCGTGCCGGGTGTGGCCTTCTCCACCGGGTCAGTTCCGCCCGCGAGCTGCCGAAACGCGGCGATCGCCCGCGGTCCCTCGACGATCGCCGCCACCACCGGGCCCGAGGTGATGAACTCCAGCAGCGAGCCGAAGAACGGCTTGCCCTCGTGCTCGGCGTAATGCTCGGCGGCCAGGTCTTCGCTGACGCGCCGGAGCTCCAGCGCAGCGAGGATCAGGCCCTTCCGCTCGATGCGGCCGATGATTTCCCCTACCAGCTGCCGCTCGACGCCGTCCGGCTTGATCAGTACCAGGGTCCGTTCGGTCACGGCGCACAGCGTACAGAACCGGGCGACGATCGGTCGGGCGGCGAGTGCGGCGGGGGCCTTTGGGGGCTGCCCCCTACCGCTGGCGGCGCCGTACCTCGGCCCGGAAGTACGCGATCAACGCCCACAATCCCGTGAACAGCACCCCGATGATCCCGACGCCGGGGTACACGCAAAAGCCGGCGAGCAGGAGGACTTGGACACCCAGGTTCACCCAAATGGCCCAGGGTTTGCGCTGCACCCCGCCCAGCAGGATGAGCAGCGCGGCTACACCGATCAGATAGCCCAGCGACACCGGCGTCAGTCCACCGCCGACGGCGCTGACCACCGGAATCGCCAGCAGCACCACGATCGCTTCCAGGAGGAGCGTGGCGGCCATCACCGCGCCGAAGCTCTTCCAGGGGTCCGCCCGGTTCTGGTCGGTCATTCCGGATCCCGACCGAACAGGGTCCGTGCCGCCCCGGCGGTGACGACCGACCCGGTGATAACGATTCCCGCGCCGGAGAAGGCTTCGGGTTCCCCGTCCACCGTCGCGTCGTCGACCAGGGCGGTTGCGGCGTCGATGGCGTCGCGCAGGTTCTCAGCGGAAAACACCCGATCGGGCCCGAACCGCTCGCCCGCCGCCAGCGCCAGCGACTCGACGTCCAGTGCCCGCGGCGACCCGTTGTGGGTCACGACGACGGCATCCAGAACCGGCTCGAGCGCCGCGAGGATGCCGTTCACGTCCTTGTCGGCCAGCACGCTGAGCACACCGACCAGGTAGCGGAAGTCGAATTCGTCGCTCAAGGCCTGCGCCAGTGCGGCCGCACCGGCCGGGTTGTGCGCGGCGTCGACGAAGACGGTGGGCGCGCTGCGCATGCGTTCCAGCCGGCCAGGGCTGGTGACCGCGGCGAACCCGGCCCGCACCGCCTCGACATCGAGTTGCCGCTGCGACCCGGCGCCGAAGAACGCTTCCACCGCCGCCAGTGCCACCGCCGCGTTGTGCGCCTGGTGTTCGCCGTGTAGCGGAAGGTAGAGGTCGGAATACACCCCGCCGAGGCCCTGCAGCTGCAGCACCTGCCCGCCGATCGCGACCCGACGCTCCAAAACCGCGAACTCCGAATCCTCGCGGGCCACCGCGGCGTCGGCCCGCACGGTTTGGGCCAGCAGCACTTCCATCGCTTCGGGCGCCTGGCGCGCGATGACGGCGACGGTGTCGGGTGCGCCTTCTGGAGCCTTCGTGATGATGCCTGCCTTCTCGGCGGCGATGCCAGCGAGGTCGTCACCGAGGTATTCGACGTGGTCGATGCCGACCGGGGTGATGACCGCCACCGGGGCGTTGATGACGTTGGTGGCGTCCCACCGCCCGCCCATGCCGACCTCGATGACCGCGACGTCGACGGGCGCGTCGGCGAACGCGGCGAACGCCATGGCGGTCAGCACCTCGAACTTGCTCATCGCCGGGCCGCCGGCGGCGTGCGACTGCGCGTCGATCATCTGCACGAAGGGCTCGATCTCCCGATACGTCGCGACGTACTGCGCCGGGCTGATCGGCCGACCGTCGATCGCGATCCGCTCAACCGCCGACTGCAGGTGCGGGCTGGTGGTTCGCCCGGTACGACCGTGCAGCGCGGTCACCAGCGCGTCGACCATGCGCGCCACCGAGGTCTTGCCGTTGGTGCCCGCGATGTGGATCGACGGATAGGCCAGTTGCGGTGAGCCCAGCAAGTCCATCAGCGCGCTGATCCGGGTCAGACTCGGCTCGATCTTCGTCTCCGGCCAACGTTGGTCCAGCAGGTGTTCGACCTGCAACAGGGAGGCGATCTCGTCCGGGGTGGGAGCCAGGCTGGTGGCTTCGCCGCGCTCGGGCCAGTCGGGGGGCTCGGTCATCGAACACTCATCACAGCCCGGCCAGCCGCGCGTTGATCCGGTCGGTCTCCTCCTGCGCCACCCGCTGGCGGTCGCGGATCTTGTCGACGACCTTCTGCGGGGCCTTGGCCAGAAAGTCCTCGTTGGCCAATTTGGCTGTCGTCGAGGCCAATTCCTTTTGCGCGGCGGCGAGGTCTTTCTCCAGGCGGCGCCGCTCGGCGGCGACATCGATGGTGCCCGAGGTGTCGAGCTCGACGACGACCGTGCTGTTCATGCCCGGACCGAGCCGCACCTCCAGCGACACCGACGGCTCGAACGCATCGCCCGGCGCGGTGAGCCAGGCCAGCGATGTCACCGCGGCCACCTGGGTGCTCAAATCGGCGCTGTCCATCCCGTTGAGCCGGGCCGGCACTTTCTGCCGATCGGCCAGGCCTTGATCGCTGCGGAACCGGCGAACCTCGGTGACCAGCCTCTGCATGTCGCTGATCCGTTGGGTGGCAACCGGATCCAGGTCGATCCCCGACGATTCCGGCCAGTCGGCGATCACCAGCGACTCCTGGTTGGTCAGGGCCTGCCACAACGCCTCGGTGAGGAACGGGATGACGGGGTGCAGCAACCGCAGCAGAGTGTCCAGCACGGCGGCCAGCACGGCGGTGGTGTGTGCGTTCCCCTCGGCCAGCTGGGTTTTGGCCAATTCGACGTACCAGTCGCAGAATTCGTCCCACGCGAAGTGGTAGAGCGCCTCGCAGGCGCGGCTGAACTCGTACCCGTCGAGGGCCGAATCGACTTCGGCGCGAACCTCTTCCAGCCGTCCCAGGATCCAGCGGTCGGCATCGGTCAGCTCGTCCTGCGCAGGCAACGGTGCTACTTGCGCCCCATTGAGCAACGCGTAGCGGGTGGCGTTGAACAGCTTGGTACAGAAATTCCGCGACGCTCGGACGGCGTCCTCGCCGACAGCCAGGTCGCCGCCGGGGCTGGCGCCGCGGGCCAGGGTGAACCTCAGCGCGTCGGCCCCGAACGTGTCCAGCCAGTCCAGCGGGTCGATGACGTTGCCCTTGGACTTACTCATCTTGCGGCCGAATTCGTCACGGATCAGCCCATGCAGGAACACATCGGTGAACGGCACCTGTGGGCCGCGGCGACCGTCGAGCGTGATGGTGTCGTCGCCGCCGACGAAGGTGCCGAACATCATCATGCGGGCCACCCAGAAGAACAGGATGTCGTATCCGGTGACCAAGACGCTTGTCGGATAGAACTTTTCCAGCTCGGGGGTCTGCTCCGGCCAGCCCAGCGTGGAGAACGGCCACAGGGCCGAGGAGAACCACGTGTCCAGCACGTCGGGGTCTTGCTCCCAGCCCTCCGGCGCCGTCTCGTCGGCGCCGACGCACACCTGCTCCCCGTTGGGGCCGTACCAGATCGGGATGCGATGGCCCCACCACAGCTGCCGCGAGATGCACCAGTCGTGCATGTCGTCGACCCAGGCGAACCAGCGTGGCTCCAGGCTGGCGGGGTGAATCACGGTGTCCCCGTTGCGAACCGCATCGCCGGCGGCCTTGGCCAGCGATTCCACCCGGACCCACCATTGCAGCGACAGCCGAGGCTCGATCGGCTCACCACTGCGTTCCGAATGCCCGACGCTGTGCAGGTATGGGCGCTTCTCCGCGACGACACGGCCTTCGGCGGCCAGCGCCTCGCGCACCGCGACCCGGGCCTCGAATCGGTCCATGCCGTCGAATTGCGTTCCGGTGTCGGCGATCCGGCCCTTGGTGTCCATGATCGAGAGCATCGGCAGTTGGTGCCGCAGGCCGATTTCGAAGTCGTTCGGATCGTGGGCGGGCGTGACTTTGACCGCGCCAGTGCCGAATTCGGGGTCCACGTGTTCGTCGGCGACAATGAGGAGCTGCCGGTCGACGAAGGGGTGCGGCAGGGTGGTGCCGACCAGATAGCGGTACCGCTCGTCCTCGGGATGAACCGCGATGGCGGTGTCGCCGAGCATCGTCTCGACCCGCGTTGTCGCGACCACGATGTGGGGTTGGGAGTCGTCGAGCGAGCCGTAGCGGAACGACACCAGCTCGCCCTCGACGTCTTCGTAGTTGACTTCGATGTCGGAGAGCGCGGTTTCGAGCACGGGCGACCAGTTGACCAGCCGCTCGGCGCGGTAGATCAGGCCGGCGTCGTAGAGCCGCTTGAAGATGGTGCGCACCGCCCGCGACAGGCCCTCGTCCATGGTGAACCGGTCGCGGCTCCAGGCCACCCCGTCGCCGAGCCGGCGCATCTGGCCGCTGATCGCACCGCCGGACTCGCGCTTCCAGTCCCAGACCTTTTCGACGAACAGCTCGCGGCCGAAGTCCTCTTTGGTCTTGCCGTCGATCGCAAGCTGCTTTTCGACCACGCTCTGCGTCGCGATGCCGGCGTGGTCCATGCCCGGCTGCCACAGCACCTCATAGCCCTGCATCCGTTTGCGACGAGTCAGGGCATCCATCATGGTGTGTTCCAGCGCGTGGCCCATGTGCAGGCTGCCGGTTACGTTCGGCGGCGGCAGCACGATCGAGTATCCGGGTTTGGCGCTCGTCGGGTCGGCCTCGAAGTAGCCCGCATCGAGCCACTTCTGGTAGATCGCGCTTTCGGCGGCAGCGGGATCCCACGACTTGGGCAGGTCGGTGGCGGGGCTGCGGCTGGCGGTCACCCGTCAATTCTAGGGAGCGCCGTTTACCCCGCTGTAAGTACCCAAATCGCAGGTGAGCCGGGTCACTCGGAGAGCGGGTCGACCTGCAACGTCACACCGGCGGCGGGAAACCTGGCCAGCAGCGCGTCACCCATCGCGGCCGCGGGGGTGAGGACGCCGTGCAGGTTCGGCAGCTTGTCGCGGTCGAGTGCGAGCGCAAGGGCGCACTCCCCCAACAGCACCGAAGTCGCCTTGTAGCCGGGGTCTCCGCGCTGCTCCATGCGCGCCACGTAGCGGGCGCCGGTGGTCGTGGTGGCGTAGGTCTCGATCTTGTAGTAGCCACGCTCGCGCGCCGCCGCGCTGGGGCCGGTCCCGGGTTTGGGGACGATGCGCTCCACCAGCCGGCGGGGCAGCAGCCGAAAATAGCGGCTGCCCAATCCGAAGGTGGCGTTGGCGACGCCGCCCACCGCGGCCGATGCCAGCGGGGCCAGCGGCGACGACCCCAGGCTCATGCTCTCGGTGTAGCGGAACCGGCGGCCATATGCCCAGTCAAGTAATGCGTTGCTGCGCCGCACGATACGGGTGTTGTAGGGGGCCATCACGAACCCCGACGTCCACAGGCCCGTCAGTTCCGGCGCGATCTGGCGACCACGCCGCCACGGCAGGTCGGGCTGGAGCCCGATCTCCGGTTCGGCGCTGCGGTCGGTACTCAGCGTGTACGGGTCGGCGAGTTGGCGGCGGGCGTCAGGATCGCGGGACGCCGTGTCCAGCACCTCCAACATCGACGCGACGGTTCCGCCGGATACCCCACCCGAGAAGGACCGGACCACGAGGTCGGTGTCGACGAGCTCTCCGGCGCCGTCGTCTCGCGCCGCCCGGTACAGCGCATAGACACTGAGGTCCGAAGGGACGGAATCGAATCCGCAGGCATGCACGATGCGGGCGCCGGTGTCGGCGGCCTGTTTGTGGTACAGGTCGATGCTCTCGCGGACGAACATCGCCTCGCCGGTCAGGTCGGCGTAGTCGGTGCCCGCCGCCGCGCACGCGGCCACCAGCGGCAGCCCATAGCGCGTATAGGGGCCGACCGTGGTGATGACGACCTGGGTGCGGGCCGCCATCTCATTCAACGTCGACGGCGACGATGCGTCGGCGGCGACAAGCGGCCAGGCCTGAGCGGACTCACCCAGCGTGTCGCGGACGGCCCGCAAGCGGTCGGTGGATCTGCCGGCCAGCGCCACCCGCGTGCCAGGCGCGGACCGGGCCAGGTATTCGGCGGTCAACTTCCCGACGAAGCCGGTCGCCCCGTACAACACGATGTCGAATTCGCGCGGCGTTGCGGTCACGGGCCCGACGCTACCCGACCCGCAGATAAGTAGTGCCGGGCCTGTGGCCCGGCACTACTTAATACTGCGTTGTAGATCGTCAGCCGCGACGCCCGCAGACCGGCCACGCGCCGATGCCCTGCGAGTGCAGCACGTTCTCGGCCACCCGGATCTGCTCCTCACGGCTCGCGCCGGAGGGGGAACCCGACCCGCCGTTGGCGTGCCAGGTGCTCGGGGTGAACTGCAGGCCGCCGGAGAAGCCGTTACCGGTGCTGATCGCCCAGTTGCCACCCGACTCGCACTGCGCGATGGCGTCCCAGTTCACGCTGTACGCGTGGACCGGCGGAGGCGGCGGCGCCTCCGGGCCCGGAGGCGGCGGCAGGTTGGGGTCGAAGCCCGCGGGTGCCGGCGGCGGCGGGCCGGGCGCCGGCTTG